>NZ_JADGRI010000220.1 GCF_017881085.1 Bradyrhizobium sp. | reverse complement strand
GGTCGCCGGCCGCCCGATGCCCATGAAGGCTTCATAGGCGGGTTCACCGGCGACCAGCGCGATATCGAGTTCGCCCTTCTCCAGCAGCGGAATGTTCTCATTGCTGCCCTTGGTGTTGCGCGGCTGGATGGAAAGCGAAGGGTCCGCCGCGTTCATGATTTCGGCAAAGGCGTTGCCGTACAGCGGAAAGCCGCCGCCCGGCGTCGCGGTGCCCAGGCTGATCGTGGTGGTTGAAATGGCGTTGCCTCCATCTTGCGCCGCAGCGCCGCCCGCCAGCAGGAGAACGGCGGCACAAGCGATACAATCGAGGTTCATGTTCGGCCCCGCAACGCTGACGACGAATATTCGCGCAAGTGAGGTTGTAGGCAAAGCCCGGGTTTTGTGAAAGCATGGATGTAACGGGCGTGAAAAGCCCCGGTCTGTCGCCGGTCAGTTCGACAGTCACGAAAAAATGTTGGGGAGACTATGATCGCATTTGCGCGTGCAGGTCTGTTCGGCCTGGCCTGTCTGGCGAGCCTTGCCAGCGCCATCCCGTCATCATCCGCTGCCGGCTATCCGGACCGCCCGGTGCGCTGGCTGATCGGTTTTCCCGCCGGCGGCCCGGTCGACACCGTGGCACGCATCATGAGCCAGGCGCTGTCGGAGCATCTCGGCCAGCAGTTCGTGGTCGAGAACCGCGCCGGCTCCGGCGGCAACATCGCGACCGAGGCCGGGATCAACGCGACGCCCGACGGCTATACGCTGATGTTCAGCGGCGCCAACAACGCAATCTCGGCGTCGCTCTACAAGAAACTGCCGTTCGATTTCATCCGCGATACCGTGCCGGTCGCGTTCTTCGCAGAGGTGCCCAACCTGCTGGTGGTGTCGAACGCCCTGCCGGTCAAGACGGTCCAGGAGCTGATCGACTACTGCAAGCAAAATCCCGGCAAGCTGTCCTACGCCTCGTCGGGCAACGGCACCACGCTCCACATGTCGGCGGAACTGTTCAAGGCGATGACCAAGTGCGACATGCTGCACGTGCCCTATCGCGGATCGGCGGCCGCCTTTCCCGACGTCATCTCCAACAAGGTGCAGCTGATCTTTGACAATTTGCCGACCGCGATGGCGCAGGCGCAGAGCGGCAGCGTGCGCGCGCTGGGCGTCACCTCGCCGCAGCGCTGGCCCAGCCTGCCCGACGTTCCAGCGGTCGCCGAAACCGTCCCGGGTTATGAGGCGTTTGTGTTCTACGGCCTGTCCGCGCCGAAAGGCACCCCGCCGGAAATCGTCAAGACCCTGAACAAGGCGGTGAACGAGGTGCTGAAGGATCCGAAGGTGATCGCCCGGTTCGCGACCCTCGGCGGCGTCCCGCAGCCGATGACGCCTGCGGGCTACGGCAAGCTGATCGCCGACGAAACCGAAAAATGGCGCAAGGTGGTCGCGTTCGCCGGCGTGTCGGTGGAATAAGACATGCTCGGCAAGAACAAATACAGCAATCAATAGAAAACAACGGAAAACCCCATGATCGCCTTTTTGCGCGTCGCCTGTTTCAGCCTCGCCTGTCTTTCAAGTCTCGCAGCCGGTATCGCGCCGTCCTCCGCCGCCGACACCTATCCCAACCGCCCGGTGCGCTGGCTGATCGGGTTCGCCGCCGGCGGCCCGGTCGACATCGTGGCGCGCATCATGAGCCAGTGGCTGTCGGAACACATGGGCCAGCAGTTCGTGGTGGAAAACCGCGCCGGCTCCGGCGGCAATATCGCAGCCGCCGCCGCGATCAATTCGCCTGCGGACGGCTACACGCTGTTGTTCGTCGCGCCGAACAACGCGATCTCGACCTCACTCTACAAGCATCTGTCCTACGATTTCATCCGCGACACCGTGCCGGTCGCGAGCATCATGCAGCTCACCAACATGCTGGTGGTCGCCAACGCCATGCCGGTGAAGACCGTCCAGGAATTCATCGACTACTGCAAGGCCAATCCGGGCAAGATCTCCTATGCCTCTTCGGGCAGCGGCACTTCGGTGCACATGTCGGCCGAACTGTTCAAGGCGATGACCAAATGCGAGATGGTGCATGTGCCCTATCGCGGATCGGCGATCGCCTTTCCCGACATCATCTCCAACAAGGTGCAGCTGATCTTCGACAATCTGCCCTCGGCGCTGGAACAGTCGCGTTCCGGCACGGTGCGCGCGCTCGGCGTAACCTCGCCGCAGCGCTGGCCGGGCGTGCCCGATGTTCCCGCCATCGCCGAAACCGTGCCGGGTTTCGAATCGGTCGGCTTCTACGGCATCTCCGCGCCCAAGGGCACGCCGCCCGAAATCGTCGATGCCCTCAACAAGGCGGTCGGCGAGGCGCTGAAAGATCCCAAGCTGGTCGAACGGCTCTCCGCCGTCGGCGGCATCCCCAAGCCGATGACCCCGGCCGAATTCGGCAAGCTGATCGCGGACGAGACCGAGAAGTGGCGCAAGGTGGTCGAATTCGCCGGGGTTTCGGTGGATTGAGCGGCGGCATTGCCGGATCGCGGCCGTCCCTGTAAACGGTGCCGGCACCGTTGCCGGCCGCCTCGCGGGGGCCGCTCGCGGCGGGGCCTGTAGCTCAATGGTTAGAGCCGGCCGCTCATAACGGTCTGGTTGCAGGTTCGAGTCCTGCCGGGCCCACCAATGATTTCAAAGGCGGCCTCTGTCCGCTTCGCTTTCTCCTCAACCAACGAAACAACCAACGCTACCTTTTTCGCGGCTGGCCGTGATCCGATGGCGTCTGGATCGATACTAACGTTCTCACCCTTCGCGGCAACGATGTGAAGTCCGCTGGGAGCGGCAACCGAGTCGGCCTGTCTCGCAACCGCGTTTTGCAAATAGCCATCACAGCAGTACGTCGCATCGGGAACGTATCGACCACCTTTCGCACGGGAGCCATTGACTCAACCGGGGTGTGAGCGTCGGATGGGGCGTCATTTCAGTGGGGACCGGGAATGCCCTGTGCGAGAGGCAAATGTCCACCTTCGCACCCACAGTAAGTAAGAACTGGCGTGTTTCAGCCGCGTCCGCGATGTCCAAATACGGACTGGTCGCGGTGCAATTCTTTGCGCTCCTGCTCGCCTTGAAAATCAACCGAAAGATCGAGTGGCTCGCGCCATCACTTTGGATATTGTTTCCAATTTCACTTTCGGCGGCATTGGCTCGCGCGAAATATGATGACGCTGCTAAGCCGGTAGTGAAGCTGTGGAAGCTGATCGGATTTCTCTCGGCGGTATATTCGTTGATCCACTACCCACTGATTCCAGCCGCAGAGGGTATGCATGGCCGACACGTCCTGTTTCTCGCTCTCTGGATATCGTCTATCGCCGCTGGTGCCCTTTGCTTTCGATTCCCGAACCTCGCAATAATCCCACCAGCATTCTTATTATGGAGCATAAACGAAGCGCAGATCATTACCGGATTGGCGATCATAGTAAACATCGATGTGGCGCCATTAACGGCAGTCTCGATGTGCATTGGTCTAGGCCTACGACCAATGCTCCCGACGATATAGCGCTCGGACTTCCGATGCTCCCAAATTTGTCGGGTTATTGTTTCTGCTCGCCGTTGCGGTGCATTTGGCAAATTATTTCTGGTCTTTCGTCGCCAAACTCCAACTCGACAACGCCCCGTTGCTTTGGCTGACAGAGAATAACCCTGCTGCACTTTTTCTGGTCGCTCTCGATGATGACCACATTCTATTTTCCGCTTATCCATTCATCGTCGAATGGATCTACCGGATCATGGATCAAACGCACCTAATCGCCAACTTCTTCATACTAGTCATTCAGGGTACGGCGCTGCTCGCGATATTCTTGCCCAAACGTTTACTGGTTCTCCTGCTGATCGCCTTTGATCTTATGCATGTTTCACTGATTGTCGTCGGAGGATTGAACTTTTGGCCGTGGATCATGCTGAACTTATTAATCGCCTATGTCGTTATAAAGACCCCGATTTCAGACAGTGTTCTGGTCAAATTAGCTGCTACTGCATTTATCGTTGTCGCTCCGCGATTTGTTTCAATAACCCAGCTCGGGTGGCTGGACTCCTCCGCAAACAACAAACTGAGCTTCGAAGCGATCGACAAGAATGGGAAACGCTACCGGGTGCCAACAAACTTTTTCACGTTTTATTCTTATCCGTTGGGTCACATGGATTACGGCCTGCCTGACCCGCGCATTGGTTTCGAAGTCGGCTCACCGAACGGTGGGGTGTACACCAAGGGATTGCTCGAAGCAGGACGGTCGTGTGACATGGCAGCACTGGAGCGTCGGCCAGAAATGTTTCCGTTCAAGTCCGAACCACTCGCGGTATTTATCAGGAACTATCATCACGCAGCACTGTCGTTTTATCGAGCGCTTGGAGCGTTTCCTTATGACCTATACCCTCATCATTTCTACGTTCCACTCTCCACGGGAGCCGATTTTAGGCGGCTAAATAAAAGCGATATTGTCGCCTATATTTACAAGCAAGAGACCGTATGCCTTTCCTTCTCTGGAGGGCACCCTCAACGCAAACTCATTGCGTCAACGGAATATCGAATTGATGTTGACGCCGACCGATAGCTCAGGGACCTTCATCATCTACGACGGTGACTGCCCTTTTTGTCGCGGTTATGTATCCCTCATGAAGCTGCGCGAGGCGGTGGGGAAGGTTAACCTGGTTGACGCGAGGGTCGGCGGCTCGCCAGTTGTAGATATGCTCAACGCCAAAGGTTACGACCTCAACGAGGGCATGGCAGTAATATTTGGAGATAAAGTCTATTACGGAAACGACGCCGTTGTGTTCATTTCGTCGATGACAAACTCTCTACCACTTACGTCGAAGCTCTTGGCCATACTGCTGCGAAACAAATCCCGCGCGGCGCTAATCTATCCGATCATGAAACTCGGACGATGGGTGACGCTTCGAGTGCTCGGTATTCCTTGTTTGCCGCAAGGCGCCGGCGGAAAACCGCGGCGAGAAGGTTTTGTGGACTGAACGCAGCGACGGAGCACGCGGACGTACCCCAGTTCGCTCCCGCGTGAGACGTATCATGTCCAAATAAACCGGTGGAAGTGCCTGCCATAACCCTCCGGTCGATTTTCTCAGGTTCCCGATCGTTGACGCGTTCGACGATTGGCGCTGCCGGTCGCTTTTGGGTCGTGACTGGCTTTTGCATCCCTCCCCTCCGGGCTCATAGAACCGGTCGAGCGGCGACACCACCTCGCCCAGCCTTACTTACACGTCGCCGCGATCGTGCCTCAGTCGGGGCGCCAGCGGCGGACGAAACGGTGTAGGAGTCCGTCGTAGTAATGTTGCTTTGCCGTTCGGCGGCTGCGACCGGAGTTCCGCTCCCGTGCGTAGTGGCAGGAACCACTGTCGATAGGCTCCATGTCGTGGTCGTATTACCGCCCCAGTCGGCCGATGCCACCGTGACGCAGCCCGCGCGGTGACCTGAAAGCAAGCACCGCCCCACCGCGTTGAAGGTCGAACGCCCAACTACCGGCTGTCGCTCACGCACTGATCCACAATACTCTTGTCCACAGCCGACAACTGTTTGTAGTCCAACCCGTCCTTTTCTTGATTGGCGATGGAAGCGTAGCTGCGGAAATAGGTGCCAACAGGCAGCTTCTGCGAAAGGCACTGACAAAGCGACCGGTTCGCAATGCCAATAACGCATTGGAGTTGCTTCCGACGCTTTATCGCATCGACGGCATGCAACGCTCGCTCAAACTCACTAACGCTGTCCAAATCTCGAAGTGACTGTTGGGACAGCGCGTCAGATGAAAAGACCGCGGCAAGAATCATAATAACAAGGAGCCGTCTAACCATCTTGGTCTTCCCATTCGGCAGCTTACCCCTACCTCGCAACAGCGCTCAATTGTTTTGAAGCTAGACTAAGTGCTGAGATTTCTACCGAATTCCTGAACGAGTGAAAGTGAACTGGCCTCTTAAAGGCCAACCAACTTTAAAACCAACGCTACGCCGCAACCGAACGTGAACAAGCGCGATTGAAGCTTACGCTATTCGTCAATGTTTTCAGGGTCTGCCGGGTCTGGTTGCAGGTTCGAGTCCTGCCGGGCCCACCGACCCGTTTGCGAAGCGAGCGAGGTTGCCGCGCCGAAGCCCAGCGCGCAGGCAGACCGCTGGGCGCAAGCTACCGCAAGTCCGGATGGATCGGAAAGCAGCTACGGCTCCAGATTAACGAGCCGGCACAATATCCAGACCTCGACGCGGCGGTTCGCGGCGCGCCCATCCGGGTTGTCGCGGCCGTTCGGCTTCGTGTTCGGCTTGACCTCCTTCGTCCAGGCTGAAACCATCGAGCGGGGTGAAACGTATCAGCAGTGTCCATGGAGCCTCCTGATGCGCGCCGTCGCCCTGCTCACCGCACTCCTGCTCGCCTTGGCCTCGCCCACCTTCGCCGGCGACGCCGTCGCCGCCGCGCAAAGCGTCATCCGCTCACAGGAACAGGCGTTCAGCCGCGACGATGCCGCCGCGGCCTATTCCTATGCGGCGCCCGCGATCCACGAGATGTTCCCGCAGGCGGACATCTTCATGGCGATGGTCCGGAACAGCTACGCCCCGGTCTATCGCCACAAGAGTCTTGAATTTGGCGAGGCGCGGGTGGAAGGCGACTGGATCGCGCAGCGCGTCCACATCGTCGACGAAAACGGCGAGGCCTGGGAGGCGCTCTATACGCTGGAGCGCGAGCCCCGCGGCACTTTCAAGATCACCGGCTGCTCGCTGCTGAAGGCCGGCCAGGCGGCATGAGGGCCGCAAGGCCGCCTTGGCACAAGCTTCGCCGCCATATCCGCCGCGCACATTGAGCAAGGTCAAGGCCGCCAATCAGAGAGGTGGTGAGATAGCGGTAACAACGATAGGAGCCAAAAATGGATGCATCCATCCGCGCGCAGATTCTCGGACTGCTCGATGAACACCGCATTATGTCACTGGCTACGCTCCGTCCCGACGGCTGGCCACAGGCCACCACGGTCGGATACGTCAGCGATGGCCTGACGCTCTATTTCCTGTGCGGAAAGGACAGCCAGAAGGCCAGGAATCTGGCGCGGGACAATCGCGTCTCGTTGACGATCGACCGCGATACCAGCGATCCCCTCGGCATTCGCGGGCTCTCGATGGCGGCCAAAGCAACCGTGGTCCCCGACCAGGCGCAGATCAAGCAGGCCATACGAAAGATGCTCCCGAAGAAATATCCTGAATACGGAAGCATGATGGAGACGGAGGACCTGAGCTCGGTCGTTGTTTTCAAGGTAACGCCGGAAGTGATTTCCGTGCTCGATTACAGCAAGGGCTTTGGGCATTGCGAGCTTGTGACGCTGGAAGCGGCCGACCGCGCGGCGGCTTGACGGGCAGCCGCTCTTCTCGAAGCCTCACGCCAGCGCCAGACGCGAGCGCGCCCGCAGCAGCAACCCCACCATGATGGTGATGTTGAGCGCGTTCCAGCCGAGCCCATTGATGAACGCCGCGCCGTAGGAGCCGGTCGCATCGAAGATCACGCCGGACACCCAGCCGCCAAAGGACATGCCGACCACCGAGGCGAGGATCACGATGCCGACGCGGGTCGCCGCCTCGCTCGCCGGCATCGATTCGCGCACGATGATGGCGTAGCTCGGCACGATGCCGCCCTGGAACAGGCCGAACATCGCCGAGATGATGTAGAGCGAGGAGAGACTGTCGAAGAACAGATAGAACAGGAGCGCAAAGCCCTGCGCCACCGAACCGATCAGAAGCGTGCGGATACCGCCGATCTTGTCGGCGAGATAGCCCGAGCCGATGCGGCTGACGATACCGAACGCCATCATCAAGGACAGCATCTCGGCGCCGTGCACGGGGCCGTAGCCGAGGTCGCCGCAATAGGCGACGATGTGGACCTGCGGCATCGCCATCGCCACGCAGCAGGCAATGCTGGCGATGCACAACAGCGCCGTCAGCGTATTGGTCGAAAGCGCAAGATCGACCCGCGGCGGCGGCGCGTTGGCGTGATCGCGCAGCTTCTCGCCGCCGATCTGGGCGCGCAGCACGAGCAGCAGCAGCGTCATGGCCAGCGCGCAGAAAATGCCGGTGGCGATATGGGTGGTTCGCCAGCCGACGGATTGAATTCCCCAGGTGATCAGCGGCGGCCAGATCGTGCCGGCAATATAATTGCCGCTGGCGACAATGGTGACGGCGAGCCCGCGATAGCGCTCGAACCAGTGCGAGACTTCCGCCATCAGCGGCGCGAAGGTCGCGGAGGTGCCCAGCCCAATCAGGAAATAAACCGCATTGAATTGCCACAGCGTGGTGGAAAGCCCCGCCAGGATGTAGGCCGAGCCGAGGAAGCCGATGCTGAGCGCCATCGCAGCCACGATGCCGAAGCGGTCGGTGATCCGTCCGGTCGCGACGCCGCCGAGGCCAAAACCGATCATGGTGAGGGTAAAGGCCAGCGATACCGCGCCGCGCGTCGCGCCGAATTCAGCCTGCACCACCGGCAGCGCGACCACGACCGACCACATGCCGACGCTGCCGATCGATCCGATCGCCAGTGCCAGCGCCAGCCGCACCCAGGCCAGACGGGAGTCCGGGGCGAAATGGGCCGAATCTCTGGGATCGGAGGGGGCGTGCACGACGCGCAACTTCAACGCGTCATGGCGCGAGGTCAAGCAACATTGCCGCGATGTTAGGCATGCGGAATGCACTGCAGCATGGACAAATCCGTCAGTCCGGGACGATGCGGCGGCATCGAAGCCGGAATTTCGCAATAGTCGGATCGAGATTCCGCGTTCGCGGCTCGCGCGGCGCCCGGAATGATGGGTTAGGCCGCCCGTTAACCCTTTCCTAACCATAAACCGGGCAAAAATTGCCCAGTGAAGAAGTCGAGTGTCGTCAGCCGCGTAAAACGGGGGAGTACCCGTGGACGCCAGTGCGGTGCCTCACTTTCGAAACGGTGGCCCTTCGGCCGCCGCGCAGACGTTTGGCGCCCGCAACCGGCATATGCGGGGGGAAGCAGCAACGATGGTGGATGTCACGGCAGGTCAGGGCGCGGGGACGCTGCGGACCGGATTTCCGAGCTTAGGCGAGATCGGCACCATCCTGAAGCGCGGCGATCTCGCGCTGGCATTCGGCATCCTCACCATCCTGGTGGTGCTGATCCTCCCATTGCCCTCCATCATTCTCGATCTCTTCCTCGCGATCTCGATCACGCTGTCGATCCTGATCCTGATGACCTCGCTGTTCATCCAGGCGCCGCTGGAATTCTCCTCGTTCCCGACCATC
>NZ_JADGRI010000030.1 GCF_017881085.1 Bradyrhizobium sp. | reverse complement strand
TTAGATCGAAAACCCCTTGCGGGACATCGAGGCCGGCTGAGCCTTCTTGGCCGCCGCCGCGGAACCGGCGCCAGCCAATTCGTTCGGGGCGCCCGTGACCGCAATCGGGAAGGACCGCCTGGCCGAGGCTGAAAGCATTTTGAAGGCCGATCAGCCGGCCGATGAGGCGACGGCGAATGTCGCTTTTCTCAAGAAACTATTGTCCCGCAAGGAGGGCGCACGCGCACTCGCGGATAGCACGAAGACGACCGCAAGCGGCCGGCCTGAATGACGTCCGCGAGGAGGCCTGGGCCGTCGACCGCGATTGGCGGGGCTGGAGCGAGAGCCACGACTCGATGCTTTCGAGGCGGAACAGGCTCCAGGCCTTACGCCCGCAACTTCTTGAGGAGCGGCGCCAGGAACGAACGGCGCGGCTTCTTGGCCTCGACGCGGCCGGTCAGCCGGTGCGCGATCTGCAGGAACGTGTCGGTGGTGCGGTGGCGTGAGGCGATTTCCGCGATCATCTGGCCGTTGTTGGCCGCCGTACCGAACAAGCGCGGATCGAATGGAATCGACGCGATCGGCTTGGTTTCGATGGTCTTGGCAAAACCCTTCGCGTCGATTTCCGGCCGCTTCGGCATGCCGACCTGATTGAGACAATACATCGGCGGCTGGTCGTTGGGACGCGCCGCTTTCAGCATGCTGAACAGGTTCTTGGCGTTGCGCAGATTGGCAAGGTCCGGCTCGGCGACGATCAGAATGTCATCCGCACTGACCAGCGCGCGCCTGGCCCATCCCGACCATTGATGCGGAACGTCCAGCACGATGCAGGGCGTCGTCATGCGCAAGGTGTCGAAGATCGCATCGAAGGCCTGCTCCCCGAGGTCGTAGACGCGTTCGAGCGTCGCCGGCGCCGCCAGCAGGCTGAGACGGTCGGTGCATTTCGCCATCAGGCGCTCGATCAGTGCGGTATCGGGCCGGTCTGGCGAGAACACCGCATTGGCGATGCCCTGCACCGGGTCCTTGTTGTAGTCGAGACTGGCGGTGCCGAATGCGAGGTCGAGATCGATCACCACGGAATCCAGCGCGAGGTCGCGTGCGATCGCCCACGCCACGTTATGCGCGACGGTAGATGCGCCGACTCCGCCTTTGGCGCCGACCACAGCGATGATCCGGCCGACGGCGATGGCCTCCGACGCCGAGAACAGGCTGCAAATCGAGCGCACCACATCGAGGGCAACGACCGGCCCGATGACGTAGTCGTTGACGCCGCGCCGCACCAGTTCGCGATAGGGCGCGACGTCGTTGACGCCGCCGATCACGACGACACGGGTTCCGGGATCGCACACCGACGCAAGTTCATCGAGGCCGGCGAGAATATCGCTGTTGGCTTCGGTTTCCAGGATGATCACATTCGGGGTAGGCTGGGTGTGATAGGTATCGATGGCGCTGACGATGCCGCCCATTTTGACGGTGAGATGGGCCTTGGCGAGGCGACGATCTTCGCCTGCGGCCTGCACCGCGGCGGCGGTTTCCGTCGTCGCGCAAAAGGCCTGCACCGACACGCGAGGTGCCGGAGAAATGTAATCGTTCGCGGGCTGCTCGGTGTCCGGCTGCTCTTCGGAGTTTCGGCGGGCGCTGATCATTTGCCTGTGTCGCTGAGTTTGGCCTTCTCGGCCTCTGGATATGCGATCGCGGTCGGCTCGCCCTTGCGATACTTCTCGAACGCCGCCGTCCGCCGCGCGGTGTAGGCGGTGGTTTCGGAGCGGGGCTGCTCAAGGTCGGCCGGATTGTCGATCATTGCGGCAAGGTTGCGCTGGGAGGCGCAGCCGAAATTGTAGTACGGCTTATTGTCGGAATAGCCCTTGTTCAGGAGTGAGGGGCCGAGATCCTCGGGCCACAGCCCGCAGGGTCCGGCGACTGCCGCAATCTTCGGATAACTCAGCCGGATCGTCGCGAGCGTTCGTGGATCGTCCGGATGGTAGTGATGCAGCGCAATTCCGCGGGGAGGCACGCCGGCCGCCGCAAGCAGCGACCGGATTTCACCGTACGCGCTGGCCGCAGCCCGTGCGTTCGGCGTATCGACCGGCACGTCGGCCACAATCGCGCCGGTGCCTTCGCGGACCCAGGTTTGCGCCAGTCCGAGGACGTCGGCGCGCTGGGGAACGGAAAGGCCGCCGCGGGCATTGCCGACGAAGATAACGACCGAGCGGTTCGCTTCCTGGACGGCGATGGGATGGCGCAGGCGGTAATCGTCGGGAACGCTCGCCGTCACCACTTCTCCGCCCGACAGGTTGCACGCACCCAGCGCCACGGAAAGGCCAACGAGCGTACCGAGCAGGCGCAGCCTTCGATGGCGATCGGCAGCTGTCATGTTTGTCATCGTTCTGTCCTCGTCCCCCTAGGGCAGTGCCGGCTTAGTCAATGATGAAACCGAAATTCGGTTGGTAGTTTCCGACCGGCTCGACGCGGCCGGCGACGCCGTAGATCCGATTGATCTGGGCCAGCAGCGTCGACTGGGAATCCGTCGCCGGTGCAAACCCGTCATCGGGGCGCGACAGCTCTTTCTGGGCAACCGCCCGAACGATATAGGGCGTGACGATGACCATCAGCTCGGTCTGGTGGTTGACGAAGTCCTGGCTCCTGAAAAGCGCGCCAAGAACCGGCAACTCGTCGATGCCGGGCAGGCCGTTGACGGCCTGCTTGGTCTGCTCCTGGATCAGGCCCGCCATCGCAATCGAGCCGCCGGAAGGGATTTCCAGCGTGGTTTCCGCGCGGCGGGTCTTGATCGAAGGAATCGTCGTTCCACCTTGACCGCCGGTCAAAGCGTTTTCGGCCGAGACTTCCGACACTTCGGTCATCACCCGCAGGCTGATCCGTCCCTCGGCCAGCACCACCGGCGTGAAGTTGAGCGAGATGCCGAATTTCTTGAAGCTGACGGTCTGGACGCAATTTCCGATGGTCCCCGTCGCCGACGTTTGGCAGGTGACGCCGGTCGGGATCGGAAACTCGCCACCAGAGATAAATGTCGCGGACTCGCCGGAGATCGCCGTCAGGTTTGGCTCTGCCAGCGTCCGCACCACCCCCGCGCTTTCCATCGCGCGCAGGGTGGCCTGGACTGACGGTACACCGGATTTATTCAGGGCCGCCCCGATCAGGCTGTTGTCAGGGACGAGCGGTCCATTGTTTGCGGTGAACGGGTTGTTGTTGTTGAACTGTACGACAGAGGTGCCGTAGTTCATGCTGGCTGAGAGATCGACGCCCATCTGCTTGATGATGTCCCGCCGCACTTCGGCGACGGTGACCTTCAACATCACCTGGTCGCGACCGCGCACGACGATCGAGTTGACGACCTTGTCGGCGCCCCCCACAAGCCGCGCGGCGACATCGCCCGCCTGCTGCGCCTCGACGGGACTCGCTACCGAACCGGTCAGCATCACGCTGTCGCCGACGCCTTCGATCTGGATGCCCGGCTGGCTTTGCTGCAAGGCCGCGCGCACGCCGTTGAGGTCACGCTTGACCGCGATATCGTAAGAAGCAACCTGCTGGCCGTCGGAGTCGAAGAACACGACGTTGGTCTGACCAACGGTCTCGCCGATGATGTAGGCGCGTTGCGGCGAGCGGACGACGGCGTTGGCGATCTTGGGGTCGGCGACCAGCACATCCTTGATGTCACGCGGCAAATCGACAATCACGGATTTGCCGATGCCCAGCGCAAGAAAACGCGTCTTGGTCGGCACGCCCGCGGCCGCCGGCAATGGCTTGGTGTCGGCGGCGGTCACCGGCGTCAGGGCCGGACCAAGCGTCAGCGCGGCGACTGCCGATATCGACAGGGCGCGAACCAAAAGGGTTCGCATCGCCGGCTGAATTCCCCCGCATTTCATCTCGGACGTCCTTTCGGTCACTTCTGTGTCGTCGTCGAACTTTGGACGCCGTAGCGAACCACGTTGACGCTCTCGCCTCGCTTCGGAGACTGATCTTTTTCGGCTTGGTTCTCGGCCATGTTGATGTCGGCGATGCTGCGCAGCGCCAGCTGCAGCGTGCCGCTCTGGCGCGCGCGGGCCAGCGTCTCCGCCTGCTCGGCTTTCAGCTCGAGCGTGACGGTCTTGCCGACCACGTTGTTCTGGCCATCTTTTTCCTTCGGCGCCTGATCGATCGCGAGAACGCGAACGTTTGGCAGGATGATCTCCGAGTTGACGGCGTCGGGCGAACCCGGAAGCGCCGCATTCTTCTCGCGTTTCGAAAGGATGACGTCGACGCGGTCGTTGGGCAGAATGAAGCCGCCGGCGCCGGTTTCCGGCGAGATTTCGGTCGAGACGGCGCGCATGCCGCTGGGCAGGATCGCCGCCATGAAGCCGGAGCCGTTGGCCTTGACCAGCTTCGGCTCCCGGATCGGTTCGCCCGCGATAAAGGGGGCGCGCGCGATCGAACCGGCGATCTGTGTTGTCGCATCGGGGCGATCGCTGCGGCGGATAAAATTATTGCTGGCGGTTCCGGCCGGCCAGGTCTGCCACTGGAGATTGTCGGGGCCGACTGTCTGGCCGAGGCCGATGTCGGACTTCGCGACCAGAACTTCCGCGGTCTGCAGTTTTGCGGTTGGTTCGGCTGGGACAGGCTTGCTGTCCGACCCACTCGCGAGATATGCGGCAACGCCGCCCGCACTGAGAGCGATGGTCAGGACGACAATACGTGCGATATTCATACGCTTACTAGCTACTTTTACGCCGGGATTCTTGTACTCAAGGCAGGCGGGAACTTCCCGTCTAGGGATGACTAAGCGGTAAAAGTATAAGTGAACTTGCAGGCGAGGCCGTTTGCCGAAAGGAAGTCAGCGATTTGTCCTCATGGTGAACGGAAGGTTATCGTTCCCGGGACGAATCCGCAGATCTTTGCTGCAGTCGATTGACGTCGTTCGGTTCGGGAGCGACAGGGTCATTCGGCGCGACGGCCGGCGGAGAATCGAGCGGGCGCGCGCCTTAAGGGAGGTCCTATGCCGCGTTGAAGGCCTCAAATCCGCGCGCAAGGTCGGCCTTGAGATCCTCGACATTTTCGAGGCCGATGTGGAGGCGCAAGGTCGGGCCGCCCGGCGCCCATGGGGTGGCCGTGCGATAGCCCGCGCAGTCGAACGGAATGACGAGGCTCTCGAAGCCGCCCCATGAATAGCCCATGCCGAATAATTCGACGGTGTCGAGCAAGGCATCGACGGCCTGTTGCGGCGCCGGCTTGAGAACAATGCTGAACAGCCCGGACGCGCCGGTAAAATCCCGTTTCCAGATCGCATGGCCGGGATCGCTTTCCAGGGCAGGGTGCAGCACCCTGGCGACTTCCGGCCGTGCCGCCAGCCATCGCGCCATCTCGAGCCCGGAGCGATGATGCTGCGCCAGCCGCACCGCCAGCGTGCGCAGACCGCGGATCGCCAGGAACACGTCATCCGGCCCGGCGCAGACGCCGAGCAGATGGATCGCCTCGGCGACCAGCGGCCAGGCCTTGGCATTGGCCGAAATCGTGCCGAACATGATGTCGGAGTGGCCGCCGATATATTTGGTCGCGGCCTGCATGCTGATGTCGACGCCTTGCTCCAGCGAGCGGTGAAACAGCGGGGTCGCCCAGGTGTTGTCGTCGATCACAAGCGCGCCGCGCGCATGCGCGACCGAGGCGATCGCGGGAATGTCCGGCATTTCGAAGGATTGCGACCCCGGCGCTTCGAGCAGCACCGCTTTGGTGTTCGGCTTGAACAATCCGGAGATGCCGGCGCCGATCAACGGATCGAAATAGCTGGTTTCGACGCCATAGCGGGCGAGCAGGCCGTTGCAGAAGTTTCGCGTCGGACGGTAGGCGTTGTCGCAGACCAACAGATGATCGCCGGCTTTCAGCACCGCGAGCAGCGTCGTGGTGATCGCGGCAAGGCCCGAGGGCGCAAGACCGACGCCGGCGCATTGCGGACCTTCGAGCGCCATCAGCGCCTGCTGCAATGCCTTGGTGGTCGGGGTTCCGCGGCGGCCATACTGGAACTCGCCGCGATGGGCGTGCAGATCATCCGCGGTCGGATAAAGCACAGTCGAGCCATGGACCACCGGCGGATTGACGAATCCCTTCTGCGCCTTGGTATCGCGCCCGGCCGTCACCAGCGTGGTTTCTGCCTTCCGCGGCTTCGATACTCCATCATCTCCGGAAGATTTCATGCGTTCGCCACCAAGACCTTTTGCCGCAGCCACGACGCCTTTTTGTTGAGCAAACCCGCCAGGCGGCGGATACTGGCCGGGTTTGTTAATAACAGGACACGGAAGAGGGCCGTCAACCCCTTGACCCGGATCGCCAGTCGTTCTGTGATGCCGCGAACTATTCAGTCGCCGCACGTTGAGGGGCCTGCCGCGATCTTCGATCCATTGTTTGACCGGATTGCGCGCCAAACTGCCTGTCATACCGGCATTTGCGGCAGTGGATCACAGGATTGGCCCATCGGTGTGCACGACGACGAGCAAATGTTCCCGGACGACCCTTGAAAGGCTTTGTCATGAAACGCGTATCTCTGGTTCTCACCCTTGCTTTCGCCGCGGCTCTCTCGACCCAGGCCGCATCAGCGCAAACGCTCAAGACGGTCAAGGACCGGGGCATGCTGTCCTGCGGCGTCAGCCAGGGCTTGCCGGGTTTTTCATCGCCGGACGACAAGGGTAACTGGACCGGCCTCGACGTCGATATCTGCCGCGCGATCGCTGCCGTGATCTTCGACGATCCCACCAAGATCAAGTTCGTGCCGTTGTCGGCGAAGGATCGCTTCACGGCCCTGCAGTCCGGCGAAATCGACGTGCTGTCGCGCAACACGACCTGGACGCTTTCCCGCGACACCTCGCTCGGCGCCAATTTTACCGGCGTGACCTATTACGACGGCCAGGGCTTTCTGGTGAAGAAATCCCTCAAGGTGAATTCCGCCCTCGAACTGAACAGCGCTTCGGTCTGCGTGCAGACCGGCACCACCACCGAGCAGAATCTCGCCGACTACTTCAAGAGCAACAACATGAAGTATGAGGTAATCGCATTCGGCACCGCGGACGAGACCGTCAAGGCCTATGAATCCGGACGCTGCGACGTCTTTACCTCGGACGTGTCGCAGCTCTATGCCGAGCGTCTGAAGCTTGCCAATCCGGCCGACCACGCCGTGCTTCCGGAAGTGATCTCGAAAGAGCCGCTCGGCCCGATGGTGCGCCACGGTGACGATCAGTGGTTCGATCTCGTGAAGTGGACGCTGTTTGCCATGGTCGACGCCGAGGAGCTCGGCATTACCCAGAAGAACGTCGACGACATGGCGAAATCGGACAAGCCGGAGCTCAAGCGCGTGTTCGGCACCGACGGCAATCTCGGCGAGTCGCTCGGCGTCACCAAGGATTGGGTGGCGCGGATCGTGAAGGCGGTCGGCAATTACGGCGAAACATTCGATCGTAACGTCGGCGCCGGCTCCAAGCTCGGCATCGCCCGCGGCCTCAACCAGCTCTGGAACAAGGGCGGAATTCAGTACGCGCCGCCGATCCGCTGATCGCCGGCCGTACGGCCGCGGCGATGAGCATCGAGCCCCGACACCCGCCGTCGCAGTTTGCCGCCAGACTGCGGCACGTCCTCGGTGGCCGCGCGGGCTGGAAGGGATTTGCCGTCCAGATCGTGTTTGTCGCCGCCCTGGTCTGGATCGGTTACGAAATCGTCGCCAACGCCCGCGCCAATCTGGAGTCGCAGCGGATCACCTCCGGTTTCGGATTCCTGAAGAACACGGCGGGTTTTGACGTCAGCCAGAACCTGATTCCGTATTCGGGATCCGACACCTATACCCGCGTGTTCTTCGTGGGCCTGCTCAATACGCTGCTGGTTTCGGTGATCGGCATTTTCTTTGCCACCGTGATCGGATTTCTGGTCGCGCTGGGCCGGCTCTCGCCGAACTGGCTCTTGTCTCGGATCGCCGGCGGCTATGTCGAAGCGATCCGCAATGTGCCGCTGCTGTTCCAGATCCTGTTCTGGTATCTCGCGGTGCTTGGCGCGCTGCCCAATCCCCGACAAAGCATTTCGCTGCTCGACAGCTTCTTTCTCAGCAATCGCGGACTGGTGATTCCAAGGCCGGTCGGCAATCCCGGTTTCGAGCCCTTCGTGGTTTCCCTGCTGGTCGCGGTCGTCGCAGCCGTCGGGTTGTGGCGTTACGCGCGCCGGCAATTGTTCGAAAGCGGCAGAGTGATCAAGATCTGGCCCTACCTTCTGGGTCTGCTGGTCGGCCTGCCGCTGCTGTCCGTGCTGATCTTCGGCGCGCCGGTGACGTTTGAGATGCCCGTTCTCAAAGGCTTCAATTTTGCCGGCGGCTCGCGCGTCATTCCGGAGTTCGTCGCGCTGACGCTGGCGCTGTCGACCTATACGGCGGCCTTCATCGCCGAGATCGTGCGCGCCGGCATCCTGTCGGTACACAAGGGGCAGATGGAAGCCGGATCATCGCTCGGGCTGCAGCGGGGCTCGGTGTTGCGGCTGATCGTGATCCCGCAGGCGATGCGGGTGATCTTGCCGCCGCTCACCAACCAGTATCTCAACCTCACCAAGAACTCGTCGCTGGCGGTGGCGATCGGCTATCCTGACCTGGTCTCGGTATTCGCCGGAACCACGCTGAGCCAGACCGGGCAGGCGATCGAGATCATCGGCATCACCATGGGCGTCTATCTCCTGATCTCGCTGGTGACGAGCGCGATCATGAGTTTCTACGGTTGGCGGATCGGCCGGAGCATGGGCGGATGAGCGAAACCACGGCATCTGTTTTCGTCCGCCAGGAGCTGATTGCCGAGCGCGCCGCGCCGGTCAAGACCACCGGCTTCGTCGGCTTCCTGCGCACCCGGCTGTTCAATTCGCCGACCAATATCCTGCTCACGATCGTGAGCGCGCTGCTGTTGTGGTTCGTCGCGGTGCCCGCGCTGAAATTCCTGCTGGTCGATGCGGTCTGGAGCGGCACCGACCGCAACGCATGCCTTGCCGAGAATGCCGGACATCCGGTCGGCGCCTGCTGGCCGTTCATCCAGGCGAAGTTCAGCCAGCTGATGTACGGGTTCTATCCGGAGTCGGAGCGCTGGCGGGTCAACCTGACGTACGTCCTTGCCGCGATACTGCTGTTGCCCCTGTTGATTCCGCGGTTGCCCGCCAAGGGCCTCAACGCCGGGCTGTTTTTCTTCGCGTTTCCGGTCGTCGCCTTCTTCCTGCTGCATGGCGGCGGGCTGCAAGGTTTCGGCGTCAGCTGGACGGCTGGAATTCTGTCGGGCTTTAGCGACAGCATCGGCGAAGCCGGCCGACAACTCGCCAAGGCCGGACAGACCACAGCCGTGATCGGCCCGGTGCTGTGGGCGCTCGGCAAGCTGGTCGTCCTGCTCAGTACCGGCATTTCCTGGTTGCTCCGGCCGCTGACCTGGCTGCGCGATCAGATCAGGATATCCGGCCAACCAGTGTGGCTCGATCTGGTGGTGACGGCTGCGATCGTCTCGGTCCTGCTGTTCTGGTTGAGCGGAGGCACGCGGTCCGGCTGGCGCCCGCTGATCGGCAGCCTTGCGTTCTTTGCCGGCACCGGAATCGTGATCGCGGTGATGGGGATCGACCGCGGCGGATTGCCTGTCGTGGATACCCGGCTGTGGGGCGGGCTCTTGGTGACGCTGGTGCTGTCCGTCACCGGCATCGTGGCCTCGATGCCGGTCGGCATCGCGCTGGCGCTCGGCCGGCGCTCGACGATCCCCCTGATCCGGATTTTTTCGATCATCTTCATCGAATTTTGGCGCGGCGTCCCACTGATTACCGTGCTGTTTTTCGCAACCTACATGCTGCCGCTGTTCGTGCCGACGGGTTTTACCGTCGACGGACTGGTGCGCGCTTTGATCGGCATCGCGCTGTTTGCCGGCGCCTATCAGGCCGAGGTGATCCGGGGCGGACTGCAGGCGATCCCGCGCGGCCAGGACGAGGCGGCGAGTGCGCTCGGCCTGTCCTGGTGGAAGGCGACGGCGCTGATCGTGATGCCGCAGGCGCTGCGCCACGTCATTCCCGGCCTCGTCAACAGCTTCATCGCGCTGTTCAAGGATACCTCGCTGGTATTGATCGTCGCATTGTTCGATCTGCTCGGTTCGTTGCGCGCCGCGTTCTCCGATCCGGTCTGGGCGACGCCCACGACCCTGTTCACGGGTTTCGCCTTCACGGGCATGATCTATTTCGTCTTCTGTTTTGGAATGTCGCGTTATTCGCTGTTCGTCGAGCACCGGCTGAACGCACACCGGCGCAATTGAGCAAATCATCATGACCGACAACTCGATCGTCAACATTATCGGCCTAAACAAATGGTACGGCGACTTTCACGTGCTGCGCGACATCAACCTCGATGTCGCCAAGAGCGAACGCATCGTGATCTGCGGTCCGTCCGGCTCGGGCAAATCCACGCTGATCCGCTGCATCAACGCGCTGGAGGAATTCCAGGAAGGCGAGATCGTGGTCGACGGCATCGAACTCGGTCCGAATCTGCGCCGCGTCGACGAAGTCCGGCGCGAGGTCGGCATGGTGTTCCAGAGCTTTAACCTGTTTCCGCATCTGACCGTGCTGGAGAACTGCACGCTGGCGCCGATCTGGGTGCGTAACATCCCCAAGAAGGATGCCGAAGCGGCCGCCATGAAATATCTGGAGCGGGTGAAGATCCCGCATCAGGCCAGTAAATATCCGGGCCAGATGTCCGGCGGCCAGCAGCAGCGCGTCGCCATCGCGCGCGCCCTTGCCATGAATCCGAAGGTCATGCTGTTCGACGAGCCGACTTCCGCGCTCGATCCCGAAATGGTCAAGGAGGTGCTCGACACCATGGTCGACCTCGCCAAAGAAGGCATGACCATGCTGGTCGTCACCCACGAAATGGGATTTGCCCGCGAAGTGGCCAACCGCATCGTCTTCATGGACGCCGGCCAGATCATCGAATCGAACACGCCGGAAAACTTCTTCGCCCATCCGCAGCACGCGCGGACCAAACTTTTCCTCAGCCAGATATTGCGGTAAGTTTGACGAACGGGACGCAAAGGGGATAACGAATGGAGAACCGGGAAATTTTCATTCGCCATCCTGACGCGCGACTCGTCGTGGGATTCGGCCACCGAAAATATTGACGCCTGGCGGCCATCACACCTTCTCGAACGGCACGTCGATCTTGCTGCGACGTTCGAGCCATTCCGGTACCGGCAGGTTCTTGGAGCGCATGAATTCCGGATTGAACAGTTTGGACTGATAGCGGTTTCCGGAGTCGCACAGGATGGTGACGATGGTCTTGCCGGGTCCGAGCTGGCGGGCGAGGCGAATGGCGCCGGCGACATTTACTCCGCTCGAGCCGCCGAGGCACAGGCCTTCGTGCTCGAGCAGTTCATAGATCACGCGCACGGATTCCTCATCGGGAATCAGAAACGCGTCATCGACCTTCGCTGTTTCGATCACGGGCGTGACTCGGCCCAGCCCGATGCCTTCGGTGATCGAATCGCCCGGTGTCGATTTGACATGGCCGTGCTTGAACAGTTCATACATCGCGAAACCTGGCGGATCGGCGCAGGCGTTGACGATGCCCGGGTGCTTTTCCTTCAGATAGCGGCTGGTTCCGGCCAGCGTTCCGCCGGTGCCGACCGAGCAGATGAAGCCGTCGACCCTGCCGCCGGTCTGTTGCCAGATTTCCGGCCCCGTGGAATCGTAATGGGCCTTGGCGTTATCGAGATTGTTCCACTGATCGGCGAACAGCACGCCGTTCGGCTCGGTCTTGCGGAGCTGTTCGGCGAGCCTTTTGCCGACATGCTGGTAATTGTTCGGATTGCTGTAAGGCAGCGCCGGTACTTCGATCAGCTCCGCGCCGCATAGCCGAAGCATGTCTTTCTTCTCCCGGCTCTGGGTTTCCGGAATGAGGATCATTGTCCGGTACCCACGCGCGCTCGCCACCACCGCAAGGCCAATGCCGGTATTGCCGGCGGTCGCCTCCAGCACCAGGCCGCCCGGCCTGAGATCGCCGCGCTTTTCGGCTTCCAGGATCATCCATTTGCCCGCGCGATCCTTGACCGACTGGCCCGGATTCATGAACTCGGCCTTGCCGAGGATGGTGCAGCCGGTCGCTTCCGAAGCGTGCTTCAGCTTGATGAGCGGCGTATTGCCGATCGCTTCGACGACGTCGTTGTTGATTCTCATGTCAGGACAAGCGCCAGTCAGTTGCCAAATCTGGCAACGACCCTAGAGCGGCACCATGCAAAGTGGAAGCCGGTTTTGCGTTGATTTCCGCAGTGCAGCTATTTCGATTTCGCGAACACCACCTGGCGCACGTCGATATTTCCCGACAGGAAGCCGGCCTCGCAATAGGCGAGGTAGTATTCCCAAAGCCGCCGGAACCGGTCGTCGAAACCCGATGGCATCAGGTTGGGCCAGGCCGCGCGGAAATTGCTTCGCCAGATCGCCAGCGTCTTGGCATAATCTTGCCCGAAAATCCGTTCGCGGATGACGGGAACGCCGAACCGTTCGCCCAGCGATTTCAGGACCTGCGGCGAAGGGAGCATGCCGCCGGGAAAAACGTAACGCTGGATGAAATCGACCTCGCGGCGATAAGTCTGGAACAGGCTGTCCTGAATGGTGATGGCCTGGATGCCGGCGAGCCCGCCCGGCAACAGCCGGTCGCGCAGCTGGGAGAAATATTTCGGCCAAAACTGCTCGCCGACCGCCTCGATCATCTCGATCGACGCGATCCGGTCGTAGCGGTCGCGCTCGTCGCGGTAGTCCTGCAGCCGGATCTCGACCTTGTCGGCAAGGCCGGCCTCCTGAATTCGCCGCTGCGCGAAGTCTTGCTGCTGCTTGCTGATGGTGAGCGCGACCACCTTGGCGCCGAAGGTCTTGGCGGCATATTCGGCAAAGCCGCCCCATCCGCAGCCGATCTCCAGCAATTTCTGGCCGGGCTGCAGATCGATCGCTTCGGCCAGCCTGCGATATTTGTTGTTCTGCGCGGCCGCGAGGTCGGGGGTGTGATCCTCGAACAGGGCCGAGGAATAGGTCATGCTCGGATCGAGCCATGCCGAGTAAAACGCGTTGCCGATGTCGTAATGGGCATAGATGTTGCGGCGCGCCTGGCGCCTGGTGTTGCGGTTGAACCAGTGCCGGACGATCTGGACGAAGCGTATCACTGGCTTGTCGCCGAGCATCGCTTGTATCAGGTCGTGATTGACGCAGAACAGATAGAGGAACTGCGTAAGGTCGGGCGTGTCCCATTCGCCGTTCAGATAGGCCTCGGCTATTCCGATGTCGCCGCCGTTCAGGAGCCGCGACGCGAAGCCGAAATTGTAGAGCGTCATGGCGGCGGACGGGCCGGGCTCCAGGCCGCCCAGCCTGACCATGCGGCCGTCGGGCAGCGTCACATCGAGCGTGCCGCGCCGCAACCTCGAACCGAAGCCGACCGCCAGCCGGACGACACGCGGCAGATCGGAAAGCACCATCTCCACATTGTCGGGTGTTACAGTGATGAACTCAGACATATACAGACCCATCGAGCGATATGGCTCTGTGTCCGAACGTGGTGGCCCGATTTCTCGGATCCGCCCCTCAATGGACCAGAGCGCTCTCCCGCGGATCCGGTTTCCTCCCGGCCGGCGCAGGCAATGCAGGTCCAGTATAGTCATTGCGTTCGCCCACCGCCAAGATGGTTTTCGCGGTTGCAGCGCTCGGACGTTGCACCAGCCGCGCGCCCTTGAGCCACAAGCGCAGGGCTTCCCAATGGATCGCCACAACGATCTTCAGGGTGACGAGCGGCAGCGCAAAGAACGCGCGCAGCAGCGCCGCGTTGGTCAGGCTGCGGCGGCGGCCGATGAAGGTCGCGGCGAGCAGGGGGCCCTCGCGGTCGGTCTCGAGGATGCGCAGTTTGACGCGCTCTCGCGGCGGCGAGACGCGGAAATGATAGCGCGTCGCCATCTCGATGAAGGGTGAAACGTAGAACAGCTTTTGCTGCTCCTGCCGCAGACCGGCATCGCTGAACTCGCCTGGCTTTACCGGGAGCACGTAAGCGTGGATGTCGCCCAGCGTGTTGCGGACTTCGTAGATGACCAGCGCAAGCTCGCCGCCGGCGCGATGGCAGAAATACACCGACAGCGGATTGAAGGTGAAGCCGAGCAGTCGCGGGTAGCACAATAGCCGCACCCGTCCGCCGGTCAGGTCGACGCCATGTTCCGCCGCGCGCCGTTGCGCGTAAAGGCGCAAGGACGAGCCGTCGCGCGCGCCGTGATCGGCCTCGTTGAAGCTGTACAGGGCCGCGCGGTTGACGCCGAACAGCGGCGACTGCTGGTCCGCCGCATCGAGCCGGTCGAGATCGATCAAGAGGCTCATCACCCGATAGCTGAAGCGGTGGCCCATCGGCTTGAGGCGGGCATGCATCACCTCGCCGACATAGAGGGCGGCCGCGGCTTGTTCCGGCGTTTTGGATTTGGCGGGCTGGTCCGGCATGGCTATTCCGCGGCTTGCGCCAGCTCGGGCGGTGGTTGGCGCCACGGCACGGCGGCGCCGAGCGCCTCTGCGACGGCAAGACCGGACCGCAATCCGTCCTCGTGAAAACCATAACCGGTCCATGCACCGCAGAACCAGGTATGGCGCCGCCCCTGGATGTCGCCGAGGCGCTTCTGGGCGGCAAAGGCGGCGGCGTTGTATTGCGGATGGTCGCACATGTATTTTCCGAACGTCAGCGCCGGGTCCGGCTCGAACGGAGGATTGAGGCTGACGAACAGCGGCGTGTCGCTGGGGATGCCCTGCAGCCGGTTCATCCAGTAGGTCACGGCGACGTCGTTTTCGGCCGTGCCCTCGCGCTTCCAGCGCAGGAAATTCCACGATGCCCAGGCGCGGCGGCGCTTCGGCATCAATCTGGTGTCCCGATGCAGGTAGACCCGATTGGGGGAATAGCCGATGGCGCCGAGGATCGCGCGCTCGGAAGCGTCAGCGTCGGACAGTATCGCCAGCGCCTGATCGCTATGCGAGGCGATCACGACATGATCGTAAGTATCGCGCCGGCCATGGCTGTCATGGACGACGACGCCGTGCGGCGTGCGCTCGACCGACGTCACCGCGCAGCCGAGCCGAAGCCGGTCGCGGAAGGCCGAAGTCATTTTCTCGACGTAGCGCCGGCTGCCGCCCTTCACCGTGCGCCAGACCGGGCGATCATATTGCAGCAGCCGATGATTGCTGAAGAACGCGACGAAATTCTCCGCAGGGAAGTCCAGCATCTCGCTGGCCGGTGCGGACCAGATCGCGGCACCCATCGGCGCGAGGTAGTCGGTCAGCAGACGCGGGGCGAAATGGTTGCGGCGAAAATACTCGCCGAGCGTCAGCCCCGCCAGTTTTCCCGCCGCATGGTCGGCGATGCTTTGCTGGTTGAAGGTGAGGATATCACGAAGCATCCAGAGATAGGACGGGGACAGCACGTTCTTCGGCTGGGCAAACAGACCGATCGCGGTCTGGATCCAGTTTTCGCCGCCGCCTTTCCATTCGAAGCGGCCGGCATCCGCGGTGACCGCGAAGCTCATGCAGCTTTCCACGGTCTCGATGTCGAGATGGGCGAACAGCGCCGTCAGGTCGGGATAGTTCAGTTCGTTGTAGACGATGAAGCCGATATCGACCGCGAGCGGGGCTCCATCATAGTCGATGGTAACGGTGTGGCTGTGTCCGCCCGGCCTGAGGTCGCGGTCGTACACCGTCACCGGGTAGCGCCTCGACAAGGTCCAGGCTGCGGCATTGCCGGCAATTCCCGTTCCGATAACCGCGACCCGCATTCACCGCCCCCATCTGTTGACAAGCGAGATACGGTGCATGGCGAGGGAAG
Organism: Bradyrhizobium sp.; assembly: GCF_017881085.1. GTDB lineage: Bacteria > Pseudomonadota > Alphaproteobacteria > Rhizobiales > Xanthobacteraceae > Bradyrhizobium. The sequence goes on along the minus strand of NZ_JADGRI010000030.1, from coordinate 11,199 downwards.
TTTCAGCATCGGCCAAAGGGTGTTGAAGGGGCATTGGGGCGTGGCCTGCCGCGCTGCGCAGGCTGTCGGCCACATGAAATGTTGGTAAGCTTGCCGCATCCCGGGCAATGCCTCAATTTGCAAAAAGCCCTACAAAACGCGAGAAACTTGCAAGTTCCTGTCGCTGATTCGGCACCCTCAATTGATCGGCACCACAGGGGACAGAGCCGGAACAGGACTGTCCGCAACATGATCCCCCGGCTAGTATGCCAGACAGGTTCCCTAAGGAAGCATCACCCCTCGTGGACGCGCGGCGACCAGTCTCCCAGCAGCATTATCCGCGAATCGGTCCGGCGGGTTTCGCAATGCCGTGCGCCGGGCAGCCGGGCATTTGCCCGGCGGAGGGCTGACGTGGGCCAGGGATTGCCGGATGTTGCCGCCGAGTGCCTGCCTCTCACCGTTCACGGTCTCGGTCGGGCAGCGAGATGGCTTGTAGCGCTTGGCATCGCGGCTAGTTCTTTCGGCTGCGTGCTGACCCAGGATGTGCCGGATCCGGCGCTCGACATTCCCAACGCCTACAAGGCCGCGCGAGCGACCGATTCCGACGCGTCGCCGACGCTGGATTGGTGGCGCGGATTCCGGTCGCGGGAACTGACCGATCTGATGGAGGAAGCCCAGCGGGTCAATCTGGACATCGCCGCCGCCGTGGCGCGATTCAAGCAGGCTGATGCGCAGGCGCGCGTGGCGGGCGCAGCGTTGCTGCCGAGCCTGAGCGGCGCAGGTCAGGAGACCTATTCCCGCACCTCAGGCTCGAGCGCCAGCGGACTGACCAATGGCGGACGAGAGGTGGTCAACTATTCTTCCTCGCTCAGCGCCAGCTATCAACTGGATTTCTGGGGCCAGAACCGGGACGCGTTGCAGGCGGCCGAGGAGACCGCCATTGCCAACCGTTTCGACCGCGAGGTGGTGGCGCTGACCACGCTGACCAGCGTCGCGTCAGCTTATTTCCAGGTGTTGGCCTCGCAGGACCGCATTCGCACCGCCGAACGCAACATCGCCAGCGCGAGCCGTATCCTCGATGCCATCAAGCAACGGCTGAGCGCCGGCACCGGCACCGATCTCGATGTGGCGCAGCAGGAAAGCGTTCTCGCCAATCAGCGCGCTGCCGTGCCGCCGCTGCGGCAGACGCTGGACCAGAACATCAACGCGCTGGCGCTCTTGGTTTCGCGGCCGCGGGAAAGCGTACGCATCACCGGCGGTTCGCTGAATCAGGTGGCGTTGCCACGCGTGACGCCGGGCCTGCCGTCCGAGTTGCTGACGCAGCGGCCGGATATCCGGCGCCAGGAAGCCCAGCTCGCGTCCGCCACCGCCAATGTCGGCAGCGCCCGCGCGCAATTCTTCCCCACCATCCAGCTCACCGGGCAGGGCGGCTATCAGAGTTCGGCGCTGGTATCGCTGTTTCAGCCGCATGCCGCGTTCTTCAGCATGGTCGGCAGCCTGACCCAGCCGATCTTCGACGGCGGAAGGATCCTGGGCAATTTCGAACTCACCCAGGCACGGCAGGATGAATTGCTGCAGACCTACCGCAAGACCGTGGTCTCGGCATTCACCGATGTCGACAACGCGCTTTATTCGATCAAGCAGACCACCGTGAAGCTGCGGCTGCAGCGCGAGGTGGTGGCGGCCTCGCGGCGGGCCTTTCAATTGTCCGAACAGCAGCTTCGGGCCGGCACCGCCGACATCGTAACTGTGCTAAATACGCAACTGACGCTGTTTCAGGCGGAAGACACGCTGTTGCAGGCGCAGCTTGCCCAGCTGTTGGCGTTCGTCAGCCTGTACCAGGCGCTGGGGGGCGGCTGGGAGCCGAAGATGGAGAAGCCGGTCGATGCTCTTTAAGCCGGATTTGAACGGGACCGCGAAGGCGGCCGGCGACCGCGTCGCCCGCGTCGCCTCGCGCGCACGCCGCCGCACCGTTTCGATCGCCATTACCCTTCTGATCCTCGGCGGCCTCGGCTACATCGCCTGGACCTCGCTGCAGCAGAAGCAGGCGGCCAACCGGGCCGCGCGTCCCGACCTGCCGGTTCCGGTGCTGGCGGCGACACCGCAAATCAAGGACGTGCCGGTCTATCTCGACGGCGTCGGCGCCGTGCGCGCGCTCAACACCGTGACCGTGCGCTCGCAGGTCGACGGCAAGCTGATCGCGGTGAATTTCACCGAAGGACAGGACGTCAAGAAGGGCGACGTGCTCGGCGAGATCGATCCCGTCATCTACAAGGCGCAGTACGATCAGGCGGTCGCCAAGAAGGCCCAGGACGAGGCGCAACTCGCCAATCAGCGCCTCGATTTGGTCCGCTACCAGCAGTTGGCCGCCTCCAATGCCGGCTCCAAGCAGCAATACGATACGCAGAAGGCCGTCATCGCCCAGCAGGAGGCGCTGGTGAATTCCGATCAGGCGCAGATCGACAACGCGGGCGCGACGCTCGGCTATACCAAGATCATCGCACCCTTGTCGGGCCGGGCCGGATTGCGGCAGGTCGACCAGGGCAACATCATCCACGCCAGCGACACGACCGGACTGGTCATCGTCACCCAGTTGCAGCCGATCGCGGTGCAGTTCAGCCTGCCGCAGCAGCAGATCGTGCGGGTCAATGCCGCCTCGGGCAAGGGTGCGCTGGCGGTCGACGTGTTCGGCAATGACGGGATCACGGTGATCGACTCCGGCACGCTGAAAGGCATCGACAACCAGGTCGATCCGACCACCGGAACGCTGAAGCTCAAGGCCGAATTTCCGAATGCCAGTTTTCAGTTGTGGCCGGGACAGTTCGTCAATGTGCGGCTCAAGGTCGACACGCTTTCGCAGGCGATCGTGGTGCCGACCTCGGCGGTGCAGCGGGGGCCCGCGGGAACCTTCAGCTACGTCATCGGCGACGGCGACATCGTCACGGCCAAGCCGGTCATGGTGACGCAGCAGAACGAGACCGAAGCGGTGATCGCGAGCGGCTTGACGCCGTCCGATCGCGTGGTGACGACCGGCTTTGCCAACCTCTCCGATGGCGCCAAGGTCATCGTCGGTAAGGTTGAGCAAACGCCGGCGGCCGATCTCGCGCCGCGCAAGAAGGGCAGCCGCCCGCCGCAGGGCGATCAGGTCAAGGACGGCAAGGGCGAGCGCCGCGGCAAGAAGGCGGAGGGCGGTCAGGCCGAAGGCGGCGCCGCGCAGGGAGGCGAGCAGTCGGGCGGCGGAGCGAAGTCGCAGCCATGACCCAAACCATCGCCGTCTGATGCCTGACTTCACAAGCGTGAGCGTGCAGCCATGAGCGTCTCTGAACCGTTCATTCGCCGGCCGATCGCGACCTCCCTGCTCGGGGTGGCGCTGCTGATCGGCGGCGCGCTCGGCTATTGGGCGCTGCCGGTCTCGGCGCTGCCGCAAGTCGACTTCCCCACCGTGCAGGTGACGACCCAGCTGCCCGGTGCCAGTCCCGATGTGATCGCCTCACTGATCACCGCACCGCTGGAACGCCAGCTCGGGCAGATTCCGTCGCTGTCGTCGATGACCTCGACGAGTTCGTTCGGCGTCAGCCAGGTTTCGCTGCAGTTCGATCTCAACCGCGACATCGACGGCGCCACCCAGGATGTACAGGCCGCGATCAACGCCGCCGCGGGCGTGCTGCCCAGAACGCTGCCTTATCCGCCGACCTACGCCAAGGTGAATCCCGCGGACGCGCCGGTTTTGACGCTGGCGCTGACGTCGGAGACGATTTCGCTTCGCGCCATGAGCGATCTCGCCGACACCATTCTGGCCCAGCGCCTGAGCCAGATCTCCGGGGTGGGACGGGTCTCCGTGCTGGGCGGTCTGAAGCCGGCGGTGCGGGTGCAGGCCGATCTGGCGCGGCTCGCCGCCTATGGCATCGCGATGGAGGATTTGCGCAACGCGATCGCGGGCGCCAACGTCTCCGGCCCGAAGGGGTCGCTCGACGGCGCGCAACAGTCCTATACCATCGCCGCCAACGACCAGATCGCCGCCGCCGACGCCTACAAGCCGATCATCATCGCCTATCGCAACGGCGCACCGGTCACCATCGGCGACGTTGCCCAGATCGTCGACGGAATGGAGAACGATCGCACCGGTGGCTGGTATCAGGGCACGCCGGCCGTCATCATCGATATCCAGCGCCAGCCCGGCGCCAACGTCATCGAGGTGGTTCGCCAGATCCGGGCCGAAATACCCAAAGTGCAGCGCGCGGTTCCGGCGGGGGTGAACCTTGCCGTGGTCAGCGACCGGACCGACACCATTCGCGCGTCCGTGCATGACGTGCAGTTCACGCTGGTCCTGAGCGTGGTGCTGGTCACGCTGGTGGTGCTGCTGTTCCTGCGCTCGCTGCGCGCCACCCTGATCGCGGGGGTCGCGTTGCCGCTGTCGCTGATCACTTCGTTCGGCATCATGTATTTTTCCGGCTTCAGCCTCGACAATCTGTCGCTGATGGCGCTGACGATCGGCACCGGCTTCGTGGTCGACGACGCCATCGTGATGATCGAGAACATCGTCCGCCACATGGAGAACGGCGAATCCGCGATGCAGGCTTCGCTGCGGGGCGCCAGCGAAATCGGCTTCACCGTGATTTCGCTGACGGTGTCCCTGATCGCCGTGTTCATCCCGCTCTTGTTCATGTCGGGGCTGGTGGGGCGCATGTTCCGCGAGTTCGCGCTGACGCTGACGATCGCGGTTGTGACCTCGGCGATCGTATCGCTGACGCTGACGCCGATGATGTGCTCGCGGCTGTTGAAGCATACCGGCGAGGAGATGGTGGTCCCCGGCCTCGCCGCGATCAGCAGCTTCATCGACCGCATGGTCGATTTCTATCACCACTCGCTGTTGTGGGTGCTTCAGCGCCAGCGCGCGACCTTGCTTGTCACTGTGGCCACGCTGGCGGCAACCCTGATCCTCTATGTCGTGGCGCCCAAGGGCTTCCTGCCGCTGCAGGACACCGCTTCGATTACCGCGGTGACCGAGGCCGGCCCCGACGTTTCCTTTTTCGAAATGCAGAGCCGGCAGACCCAGGCGGCCGACGCGATCAAGGCCGACCCTGATGTCACCGGCGTCGTCTCCGTAATCGGCGCGGGTTCGGTCAACCCGACGACCAATGTCGGCCGGCTGGTGATGACATTGAAACCGCGCGGTGAACGGCGCTCCGACGTTTCCGCTGTGATCGTGCGGCTGAAGCAGCTCACGGCGTCGATCCCGGGCATGACGATCTACTTCCAGCCGGTTCAGGACGTGCAGATCTCGACCCAGTCCAGCCGGTCGCAATATCAGTACACGCTGACCGGCACCGATGCCGCGCTGGTCGGCCTGTGGGCCAGCAAGCTCGTCGCCGAACTGCGACGCGATCCGCTGTTCCGCGACGTCTCTTCGGAAGCCCAGGATGGCGGCCTGCGCGCCGCGCTCGATATCAATCGCCAGCGCGCCGGCCAGCTCGGCGTCAACCTGCAGGGAGTGACCGATACCCTGAACGACGCCTTCGCGCAGCGCCAGATATCGACCATCTACGGGCAGGCTAACCAGTACCGGGTGGTGCTGGAAGCGCTGCCGATATATCAGCGCGATCCCTCGATTCTTTCAAAGCTGTATCTGCCCGGCGCGCTCGGCGCCCAGGTGCCGCTCTCGGCCGTTGCGACGCTGACGCGCACCACCGCGCCGCTGGCGATTTCGCATCAGGCGCAATTTCCGGCGGTCTCGCTCAGTTTCAATCTGGCGCCCGGTGCGGCGCTTGGCGACGCCGTGGATGAAGTCAAGTCGCTCGAATCCCGCATCGGCATGCCCGGCAGCATCGTCGGCGTCTTCGCCGGCGATGCTGCCGAGTTCTCGAAATCGCTGGCCGGGCAGCCGTGGCTGATCCTGGCCGCGCTCGTCACCATCTACATCGTGCTCGGCGTGCTCTACGAGAGCTACATTCACCCGATCACCATCCTCTCGACGCTTCCCTCGGCCGGCGTCGGCGCCATCCTGGCGCTGATGCTGTTCGGGCAGGATTTGTCGGTGATCGGCCTGATCGGCATCATCCTGTTGATGGGCATCGTCAAGAAAAACGCCATCATGATGATTGATTTCGCGCTGGAGGCGGAGCGGCATCAGGGCATGTCGGCGATGGACGCGATCGTGCAGGCCTGCCTCCTGCGTTTTCGCCCGATCATGATGACGACGCTGGCCGCCTTGTTCGGCGCGCTGCCGCTGGCGGTGGAAAGCGGTACCGGCGCCGAGCTGCGGTTTCCGCTGGGCATTTCGATCATCGGTGGGCTGCTGCTGAGCCAGTTGCTGACGCTGTATACGACGCCCGTGATCTATCTCGCGCTCGACCGGATCAACCGCAGCATCGAGAAGGCGGTGCCGCCGGTCGGGCCCGAACTGCCGTCGCCGCCGGTTGCGGGAGCCACCGAGGGGATGCAGTAATGGCATCGCTGTCGATCTCGGAGCCGTTCATCCGCCGGCCGGTCGGCACCACGCTGTTGGCGATCGGGCTGTTTCTGATCGGCGTCGTGGCCTACCAGTTCCTCCCGGTCGCCGCCGTTCCCAATGTCGACTTCCCGTCGATCCGGGTCTCCGCGACGCGGCCCGGCGCCGACCCCTCGATCATGGCGGCCACCGTCGCGGCGCCGCTGGAGCGGCGGCTCGGCGAGATCGCAGGCATCGATCAGATCACCTCGACAAGCTCGCTCGGCTCGACGAGCATCCAGTTGCAGTTTGCGATCGGCCGCGATATCGATCGCGCCGCGCGCGACGTGCAAGCCGCGATCAACGCCTCGCTCGCCGATCTGCCGACCGACCTTCCGACATTGCCGAAATTCCGCAAGGCCAACACCGCAGCCGCCCCGGTGTTCGTGCTGGCGCTGACGTCGAAGACGATTCCGACGAGCGCGATCTACGACGTTGCGGATACCGTGATCGCGCAGCGCATTTCGCAGGTCCCCGGCGTCGGCGACGTCACCGTCAGCGGCGCCGATCAGCCCGCGGTGCGCATCGCGCTCAACCCGGTGGCGCTGTCGAACGCCGGGATTGCGACCGACGACGTCAGGCTCGCGATCGTCAACGCCAATCCGCTGGGGCCGGTCGGCATCTTCAACGGCGGCCGGCAGAGCGAGACCTTGTCGGTCAACAAGCAGATGCGGACCGCGGCCGAATTCAGGGATATCCTGGTCAAGAGCTCGAACGGCAGCTTCGTCCGGCTCTCGGACGTGGCTGACGTCGAAGACTCCGTCCGCAGCAGCCGGTCGATCGCCTGGTTCAACAAGCAGCCCGCCGTTCTGATTCAAATTACCAAGCAGGGCGACGCCAACGTCATCGACACCGTGGACCGTGTGCGCGCGCTGATCCCGGAACTGAAGCAGTGGATTCCCGGCGGTATCGAGATTTCCACCCTCGTCGACCGCACCGGAACCATCCGCGCCAGCGTCCAGGACATGCAGTTGACGCTGCTGGCGACGGCCATCCTGGTCATGGTGGTGGTGTTCGTGTTCCTGCGCCGGCTCACGCCGACCATTGCCGCGGGCATCTCGGTGCCGCTGGCGCTGGCCGGCACCTGCGCCGGCATGTGGCTTGCGGGATTCTCGATCGACAATTTGTCGCTGATGGCGCTGGCGATCTCGGTCGGCTTCGTGGTCGACGACGCCATCGTGATGATCGAGAACATGTACCGCAACCTCGAACATGGCATGCGGCCCTATCAGGCGGCACTGGAAGGCGCCAAGCAGATCGGCTTCACGGTGCTGTCGATCAGCCTGTCGCTGATCGCCGCCTTCACGCCGCTGATCTTCATGGACGGCATCGTGGGCCGGCTGTTGCGGGAATTTTCCGTGACCCTGACGTTTGCCATCGTGGTTTCCACCGTGGTCTCGCTGACGATCACGCCGATGATCTGCGCCCATTACGTCAAGCAGACGACTTCCAGCAGCGCCACGTGGTTCGATCGCGTCGTGGAAGGCACGTTGTCGCGCATGGTGGCGTTCTATGCGTGGACGCTGCGCGCGGTGCTGGCCTTTCCGTTTCTGACCTTGCTGGTATTCTTCGCGACCATCGCGCTGACCGTGACGCTCTACGTCAAGACCCCGAAGGGATACTTCCCGGTCGACGATTCCGGCTTCGTGATCGGCGCGACCCGCGCGTCGGCCGACATCTCGTTCCAGTCGATGCTCGGCCTGCAGCAGCAGCTCGCCGATATCGTGATGGCCGATCCGGCGGTGGCGGGCGTCGGGTCGATCCTCAGCGGAGCCGGCGGTCCGTTCGGCGGAGGCTCCAATCGCGGCATCATGTTCATCAGCCTGAAGCCGCCGGGGGAGCGGCAGGGGTTGACCACGGCGCTGGTGATCGATCGCTTGCGCAAAAATCTCTATCGCGTGGCGGGAATTCGCCTGTTCATGTTCGCCGCGCAGGACGTCCGCGCCGGCGGACGCCAGTCCGATTCCGGCGACTACCAGTACACGCTGTCGAGCACCGATCTCGATCTCCTGCAGAAATGGGCTCCGATCGTCGGCAAGCGCATGGAGACGGTCGAAGGCATCACCGACGTCTCCAGCGATCGCGATCCAGGGGGCCTGCAGCTGACGCTGTCGATCGACCGGCAGAAGGCTTCGGTCCTGGGCGTTAGGGTGCAGGACATCGACAACGCGCTCAACAACGCGTTCTCCCAGCGGCAGATATCGATCGTCTATACCCAGCGCAACCAGTACATGGTGGTGCTGGAGATCGATCCGAAATTCCAAAGCGATCCTTCCAACCTCGAGCAAATTTTCGTGGCCGGGGCGAATGGCACGCAGGTGCCGCTATCGACGGTGGTTCGCTACCAGCGCGGCCTTTCGCCGCTCGCCGTGTTTCACTCGCAGTCGATTCCCTCGACCACGGTGTCGTTCAATCTCTTGCCGGACGTGCCCCTGCAGGTCGCCACGTCGAATATCCAGCGCGCGGTGGAGGAATTGCATATGCCGGAGGGCATTCGCGGCAGCTTCGATGGCAATGCCGGCGACTTCAGCAAGACCAGCGGGCACATGCCGCTGCTGATCCTCGGCGCGCTGGTGGCGATGTATATCGTGCTGGGCGTGCTCTATGAGAGCCTCGCCCATCCCCTGACCATCATTTCCACGCTGCCGTCGGCCGGGCTGGGGGCGTTATTGGCGCTGCAGGTGACAAATACGCCGCTGACCATCATCGCCTTCGTCGGCATCATCCTCTTGATCGGCATCGTCAAGAAGAACGGCATCATGATCGTGGATTTCGCGCTCGACGCCGAGCGCCACCGCGGGCTGTCGTCGGCCGACGCCATCTTCGAGGCCTGCAGCGCGCGGTTCCGGCCGATCCTGATGACGACGATGGCGGCGCTGTTCGCGGGCATTCCGCTGGTCATCGCCACCGGCCCCGGCACCGAGCTGCGCCGGCCGCTCGGCATCACCATCATCGGCGGCTTGCTCGTCTCGCAGATCCTGACGCTTTACACGACGCCGGTGATCTATCTCCTGATCGACCGGCTGCGGCGGCGCTCCGAGCCGGCCGCGAGCGCCGCCCCCGCAGAATAGCTTTGAACCACGGCGCCGCGGGGCGTATAGCGGGCGCATGTCAAAACAATCCCAACCAGAGGCCGGCGCCGCCCTCGCGGAGGCGATCCCGGAGTGTCCGCGCTGCCAAAAGCCCTTGCCGCTGTGCATCTGCGACAGCATCACGCCGATCGAGAACAAGATCGCGCTCCTGATACTGCAGCATCCGCAGGAGCAGGACAGGGCGCTCGGCACCGCGCGGCTGACCGCGCTGCATTTCAAGAATGCGGTGCTGAAGATCGGATTGTCATGGCCGAGCCTTTCCAAGGCGCTGGGACGGCCGGTCCATGATCCCTCGCGCTGGGCGGTGCTCTATCTCGGCTCCGCGAAGGTCGCCGATCTCGACACCGACAGCGACATCGTCGCGATCAACCGCAAAGGCGAAGTCGAGGACCATCAGCGCGCCATCCTGAAGGATATCGAAGGCATCGTGCTGCTCGACGGCACCTGGAGCCAGGCCAAGGCGCTGTGGTGGCGCAATGCGTGGATGTTGAAATGCCAGCGCGTTATCCTCGGCCCGCAGCTTCCGTCGCGCTATGGCAAGCTGCGCCGCGAACCGCGCCGCGACGGCCTGTCCACCATCGAGGCCGCGGCGATGCTGCTCTCGAGCCTCGAAAAGCGGCCGGATATCGCCGAGACGCTGCATGCCAGTTTCGAGCGGATGCTGGCAAAATATCGCGAGGCGCAGAGCGTACTGCCCGAACTCGCGCCCAAGCCGCGGCCGAAGCGGGACTACCGCCGCCGCAAGCGGGCCTGAGCCGCCCCGGCTTGGTTGCCTATCCGGGGGAGGCCGTATAAGAGTTCGCCTTCAAGGGGCCACGTGGCGGAGTGGTTACGCAACGGTCTGCAAAACCGTGTACACCAGTTCAATTCTGGTCGTGGCCTCCACCTATCAATCTGAAATCATTAAGTTTTTCGATTCCTATTTTGTTCCGCGGACTACTGCTGCTACCGCTTTGCTACCGAATGGTTTTTGACGCTCGCTTTTGAATGGCGATCTGCAATTGGGCATCGACCATCGCGGCGGCATCCTCCTGCATTCCTGGCATCACATGGCTGTAAAGATCCAAGGTGATGCCTACACGGCTATGGCCCAGCCGTTCGCTGGCGACTTTCGGGTGAACGCCGTTGGCGAGCAGGTGGCTCGCGTGCGCGTGTCGCAGGTCATGGTACCGGAGATGGGCCAGCCCGGTTTTCCGGATGGTCCTTGCCCATTGCTGCGAAATGTAGATCGGTGGAACGATTGACCCGTCGGCGTGGGAAATCACGAGATCGTCATCCGACATGGCGATGCCGAGCCTGAGCAGGTCCTCAGCGCGTTTGATTCGATGGGCCCGCAATTCCTCCACCATGGTCGCCGACAGCGCCACGGTGCGGCCCTTGCCGCTCTTAGGGGATTTAAAGCGCAGACCGGACTTGGTTTGCTCCAGGCTCTCCACCACCGATATCTGCCCCGTAACGAGGTCGACGTTGCGCCAGCGCAGGGCACATACCTCTCCGCGGCGCAGCCCGCAGAGGACCGCGAGGAGGGTAGGGACTAACAGCGAGGTGTCACGCACGGCCTCGATCAGTTCCGCAGTCTGCGATAGATCATAGGTCTGCATCGGCCGCCACTCGACCTTGGGCGGCTCGACCGCGTCGGCA
>NZ_JADGRI010000449.1 GCF_017881085.1 Bradyrhizobium sp. | reverse complement strand
GGGTTTGGCGGCTGCGACAAGACGCTGCCGGGCGTCATGATGGGAATGATCCGCTGCAACGTGCCCTCGATCTTCATCTATGGCGGCAGCGCGCTGCCCGGCCGGTTCGAGGGAAAGACCCTTACGGTGCTGGATTCCTACGAAGCGGTCGGCGGCTTCATGACCGGCGAGATCGATGCGGCGACGCTTGCAGGCATCGAACGCAGCTGCCTGCCGACCATCGGCGCCTGCGCGGGACAGTTTACAGCCAACACCATGGGCATGGTTTCGGAAGCCATGGGGCTGACCATGCCCAACGTGTCGATGATCCCGGGCATCTATGCCGAGCGCGCGCAGGTCGCGCGCCGTGCCGGACGGCTGGTGATGCGGATGCTGGAGCGGGGCGGGCCGCTGCCGCGGGAAATCGTCACGCGAAAGGCGCTGGAAAACGGCGCCGCCATCGTCGCCGCCACCGGCGGATCGACCAACGCCGCGCTGCATCTGCCGGCGCTTGCCAACGAGGCCGGCATTTCCTTCACGCTGGACGATGTCGGCGAGGTCTTTGCGCGCACGCCCTTGATCGGCAATCTGCGCCCGGGCGGCAAATATACCGCCAAGGATGTCTACGATATCGGCGGCGCCGCGGTGGTGATCCGCGCGCTGGTCGAGAGCGGCCACATCGACGGCAGTTGCCTTACGATCAGCGGCCGGACGATCGCGGAAGAATATGGGGAAGCGAATCCACCGGACGGCGAGATCGTTTTCAGCACCGGCAAGCCGATCATGCCGGACGGCGGCGTCGCGGTTCTCAAGGGCAATCTCTGCCCGGATGGCGCCGTCATCAAGGTGGCCGGTCTGACGAGCCTGGTCTTCGAGGGCACCGCGCGCGTGTTCGAAGACGAAGAGCAATGCGTCGATGCCGTACGAAATCGCAACTACTCGGCTGGCGACGTTCTCGTCATCCGCAATGAGGGCCCGGTCGGCGGTCCCGGCATGCGCGAGATGCTCGGCGTCACCGCGCTGATCTACGGGCAGGGGATGGGCGAGAAGGTTGCGCTCATCACCGACGGGCGCTTTTCCGGCGCGACGCGCGGCATGTGCATCGGCTATGTCTCGCCGGAATCCTTTATCGGCGGCCCGCTGGCGCTGGTGCGCGACGGCGATCGTATCAAGATCGACGCCGGCGCCCGCCGGATGGATCTTTTGATCGACGACGCTGAATTCGCCAGGCGGCGGCAGGCCTGGAAGCCGCGGCCGCCGCGGCACCGGGCGGGCGCGCTCGCCAAATATGCGAGGCTGGTCGGCCAGGCGCCAGGCGGCGCCGTCACCCATGATGGCGCGGCGGAGTGGCCGTGGTTCGATCAGCCGTGATGCGGCGCTCAGGGTGAAACAGCATCGCCAGGCCTTGCAAGTTTCCGCTATGCTCGATTTAACCGGAGACATTCGGGAAGCCATCTGTGCCTGACGGACCTATGCCGGGAAGAAGAGCGTAAATGAAGCTTGTGCCATCGCGGCCGGATGTTGAGGCGAAGGCGGCGCCGGCGCGTCAGCCGGCGGCTGCCATGATCGAGATCGACCGCGTGTCTCAGATTTTCCGCACCTCCGGCCGCCAGGACCATCTGGCGTTGTCGGAGATTTCGCTGGCAATCGAGGATGGCGCCTTTGTCTCGATTCTTGGGCCCTCCGGCTGCGGAAAATCGACCCTGCTTTATATCGTCGGCGGGTTTGTCAGCCCGACCGAAGGCGTCGCCAGGGTGAAGGGCAGGGCGATCACCGGGCCCGGGCCGGATCGCGGGCCGGTGTTTCAGGAGTTCGCGCTGTTTCCCTGGAAGAGCGTGCTTGGCAATGTGATGTACGGGCCGCGCCAGCAGGGCGTGAAACCGGCCGAAGCCGAAGCGCAAAGCCGCGCGCTGATCGAGATGGTCGGCCTCAAGGGTTTTGAGCATTTTTACCCCAAGGAATTGTCCGGCGGCATGAAGCAGCGCGTGGCGCTGGCGCGCACGCTGGCCTATCACCCGGCGGTGCTGCTGATGGACGAGCCGTTCGGCGCGCTGGACGCGCATACCCGCACGCGGCTGCAGAACGACCTGCTCAATATCTGGGAGCGGGACCGCAAGACCGTGCTGTTCGTCACCCACTCGGTCGAGGAGGCGGTGTATCTGTCGGACAAGGTCGTGGTGATGACGCGTTCCCCCGGCCGCATCAAGGAGATCATCGACATCGACCTGCCGCGGCCGCGCCGCCGGACGGAGCTTTTGCTCGACCCCCGTTATCAGAAATATGTGGTCGATATCGAACGCATGTTCGACGACACCGTCGAAGACGAGTTGCGGCCATGATCTCAGGACGCGCGCTTCTCTCGCGTTCGGCGCCGTGGCTTGCCTGCCTCGGGCTGCTCGGAGTCTGGGAGATTGGTGCGCTGATCCTGAACACCGACAGCTTTCCCACCGCGTGGGAAGCCGTCCGCGCGATTCCCTCTATCCTTGGTGACAAGGAATCCCTGATCAACATTCTGGCGTCGCTGCGCCGCATGGCGGTCGGCTTCGGCATCGGGGTGCTCTTTTCGATCCCGCTCGGATTGATGATGGGCCGCTCGCGCGGCGTGGCGTCCTTCTTCAATCCGCTGTTGATGGTGATTTATCCTGTGCCGAAGGCGGCGCTGATGCCGATTATCATGCTCTGGCTCGGCGTCGGCGATGTCGCCAAGACGCTGGTGATCTTCCTCGGCGTCAGTCTGCCCGTGATCTATCACAGCTTTCAGGGCGCAAAAGCGGTCGAGGAAAAGATGCTGTGGTCGGGCGCCGCGATGGGCCTTTCGGCGGCGCAGCGCATGATCCGGATCGTGCTGCCGGCGGCGTTGCCGGAAATTCTCACGGGCTGCCGCACTGGCCTCGTGCTGGCGCTGATCACCATGGTCACTTCCGAGATGATCGCGCGGCAGTCCGGCGCCGGAAACATCCTGTTCAACGCGCTCGATATGGGACAATACGATACCGTCTACGCGATGATCATCATCATCGGCGCAATGGGTATCGGTCTCGACGCCGCGTTCGAAAATGTGAGGGGCAGGCTGGTGAAGTGGTCCGAGCCCGGCTTCGACATCCCCCTGAGTTTCGCATGAACCTGCGCGCCGCCAGCACGGATGTTCTGCTCGGGATTGTGCCGATCGCGCTCCTGATCGTGCTGTGGCAGGCGATTTCTTCATTCGGCTATGCGCCGCCGGCGCTGCTGCCGCCGCCCGGCGTCGTGTTCATGCGTCTGGCGCAGCAACTCGTCACCGGCACGTTTCAGCGGGAGATCGCCGCCACGCTGTTTCGCCTGTTCGCGGGATTTTCGATCGCGGTGATTCTGGGCGTCGGCATCGGTCTGGCCGCGGCAGCGAGCCCCGCC
>NZ_JADGRI010000448.1 GCF_017881085.1 Bradyrhizobium sp. | reverse complement strand
GGCGAGTGGGTCTGGCGGGCGACCAGGTCGTCATCGAGCTTGGGAACGAACGACCACAGCACTTCGCCGGTGTCGCCCTTGAGCGCGAAAACTTTGCTGTAGGACGCCGAGTAATAGACGATGCCGTCCTTCGCCAGCGGCATCGACTGCACGCCGCGCGTCGAGTGACCGACCTGGTGGATGAAGGCGATCTTCAGTTTCTTGATGTTGTTGGTATTGATCTGATCGAGCGGGCTGTAGTGCCAGGACTGGTAGCTGCCGTGGTAGCTCAGCCAATCCTTGCCGTTCTTGCCGGCGTTGTCGAGTGCATTGGCATCCTGTGCCAATGCCGGAGCGTGCGCGGCTCCCACGATCGCCATGGCCGCGACTAACGTCGCGGTGGTCGTCATCAAGCTTTTCCTGACAGTCACTTTGTAGACCTCCCTGATTGCTGATTGCCGGTTTCCGGCATTGCTTGCTGGTTGGACAAGGTATCGGCGCGTTTCGTCTTGCGCCCCGATGGCCCCATCTGACGATTCTTCAAACCGCGCGTTCTTGTCTTGGCGGCCACTTGGTGCGCGTCCGTTCGTGGCCATTCCCTTTCGTTCGTCAAGTTCATTGCCTCATAGTCGCTGGCGTCTTCGCCGCGGTCATGGCAACAGCGCGCCTTGGGTCTCGACGTAGGTGGCGTAGACCGATGTGCTTCCGCACATAAACAGGCGGTTTCGCTTCGGGCCGCCGAAGCACAGATTAGCGCAGGTCTCAGGAAGGTGGATCTTACCAATCAGATCGCCGCTCGGAGCGTAGCAACGCACCCCGTCCTCCTTGGGATCGGCCCACCCCATGCTGCACCACACATTGCCGTCGATATCGGTGCGCACGCCGTCAGTGAAGCCGGGCGCAAAATTCTCGGCAAACACCTTGTCGTTGGTTACCTTGCCGGTACTGACGTCAACGTCGAACACCCGCATGTTAGAACGACCACCATGGGTCAAGCCTGAGTCGATGATGTACAGCTTCTTCTCGTCCGGAGAAAAAGCAAGGCCGTTCGGCTTGTCGAAGCTATCGATGACGATCGTCGCCTTACCGGTCTTGCCATCGACTCGATAAACCCGGGGCGGCTGCTCGGACTTGTCGAGGTGACCCTCGTAATTCCCGAAAATGCCGTAGCCGGGGTCGGTGAACCAGATCGAGTCGTCAGCGGCCACCACGACATCGTTCGGCGCATTGAGTTTCTTGCCGTCAAAGCTATCGATGATCGTAATGATGGTGCCGTCGTGCTCGGTGCGCGAGACCCGCCGGGCGTCGTGCTCGCAACTGAGCAATCGGCCCTGGCGGTCTCGGGTATTGCCGTTCGCATAGTTCGATGGCTGGCGAAACACGCTTACGTGGCCGTCTTCCTCGTTCCAGCTCATCATTCGATTATTCGGAATGTCACTCCAGATTAAACGGCGATAGTCCCGAATGTAGACCGGCCCTTCGGCCCATCGAAACCCGGTGGCAATGCGCTCGATGGCGGCATTGCCGACTTTGTATTTAAAGCTTTTGTCGAGCGCCTCGACGCGAGGATCAGGGTAACGCCAATTAGGAAGATCGCCGAGCGGCAGCGTGTCTGCTGCGGCGGGTTTGCTCCCCAACCCTGCTGCGGCGACGGCCAGGCCGGCAGTGCCCGCCAGAAACGTTCGTCTTTCCATGAGACTTTCCTCCCTTTAGATGGAATTGTTTGGGGAATGTCGGCGGCGCTCGTGAAGGCGCTTCCATTAAGTGTCGTGCGTGTTCCTCCACGTTATTTTTTTAATTGTATCGCGGACTCGCGGACGGATCCGTCATCGAATGAACAGACGACACACTGCGCCCGCAACGGAACACTGGTCAAGAGTGCTCATTCCATAAAAAGCTGCGATGACGCTGCGATGACAATGATTCCATTCTGTTCGCAGTTGCGGTCACTTCAATTTTTTCGGACACATAAAAGCCATGGCGCCCACGATCGATGACGCTAGGCGCGGTAGGCTACGCTTGCGATCCTCATGCAAGAGCCACTAGTTGTGGATCATCGGGACCGGGCAGCTAGATCGAGCGCACGGGCGGCCCGACCGCGCGAATAAGCAACGCCCGATCGCGGGTGAGCGATTGGCGCAGGGATCGCGATCCTGCAAGGTCAAGTCGCGCTATGAAGGAGTGTTTGGCGACCCTCGACGATACAGCGTGGGGCGCCGCCAGCGACGTCGTCCCAAAGTTCGTCTCGCCATCCCATCCGGCGGCCCAGTGGACCGGGGCTCACAAAGGACCAGCAATCTTCGCTTACTCCGACATCTATTTCATCGACATGAAGTTCGGGTCATCGTTGACTTCGGGGCCTCCCGGGCTAGGCCGAGGTCGGTGCAGCAAGGACCATGATCGAACGGACCGAAGAGCGTTTGGGTCTCAGGTTATGCGCGATCGGCCCCATGATCGCCGAGTGGTCCGGGTTGGCCTTGTCCTGACCCCGCTCCTTGTCCCAGTTCGTTAGATGGGGGACGCCGCAAGCTCGCGCGCTACCGATGACATTGTCACCACAGCAAAAACGACAGGCCCACTGACTCTTCTGTGCCGCCATCGCAACAGTCTTGTGGGCATCGCTGATGTGCAGCTTACGGGCCGAATTCGTGACATAATCTATCTAGCGGCGCGTTTGTAATCTCGCGTCGCACTCCCAAACTTCACCCCGTCTGGGAGCGGCGGGGTTTTTTTCGTCAATGCTGCATGGGCCGCGTGTCCAGCTTTCTCGATACGAGGCGAGCGTGATCACAGCTAAGCCGACGATTACCAGGTGATATGGCGTGGCTTGCGTAGAGCCATCAGCCCATAAGAGCCGATCCAAAAACTTGTCGAGTCGGATGAATCGGATTTGATTCCATTGCGTGGGGCTTGATTCGAGAGGATCCTGCCATGTGGAAGCCTGAACATCGGCGATACGGAACGGAAGTTCAACGCCGTCTGTCGGGTCGCGGACACTATCGCAAAAATAGAGCGCAGCGGGGCCGCGACCGCTGCGCTCCATCTTGTCGCCGACGTCAGGAGCCGCAGCGCCAAGATCGAATTCATTGGGCGGAATGCGGGTTCTTGTCGCGGATTGTCGACGTCCGCTTTTGATCGCATAGGGCACTAGTCGTCCCGCTCCTTCCGTTTCGCCTTTCACTTTTTGCGCGACATGATAGCATTTTGCCGTCTTGGGGGATGGGCGCTTGAAGGCAATCACGGCAATAGCGGCCAATAAGTTGGGCAAGTTTATCGCCAAAGATTTTCGCCGTATTTTTGGTCCAGCACACGACGATATGGCGGAGCGTTTAGGCTCCTTGGCGCGTAGTACGATTGAATGTCTCGCCAGAAGCGACGCTCTTCTTTCTGAAGA
>NZ_JADGRI010000029.1 GCF_017881085.1 Bradyrhizobium sp. | reverse complement strand
CCTGATCGGCTCGCCCGAAACCATCCGAAAGAAGCTGCGGCGGTTTCGTACCTCGCATATCGACCAGGTGATCCTGCTCAACCAGGCCGGCAAGAACAGTCACGAGCACATCTGCGACTCGCTCGAGTTGTTCGCCAAGGAAGTGATGCCGGAATTCCGCGAAGACCCCGAACACGAGGCCTGGAAAGCCGGCGTGATGAGCGGCGCGATCAAGCTCGAGGAGATCGACACCGAGGCCTTCAGTGATCGCTACGGCAAGCTCGCGGTGAGTGTTGCAAAGCCGCCGGTCGCCGCGACGGGCTGAGCATCTCCACCGCGCGAGTTCTGGCACCCTCTACGGAATGGCTCACTGGATATTCGAGCCGGTAGAGAAAAATCGTTTCGTTTTCGAATCGGACAGCAAGGTTGCCTGCTGCCCCACCATCGAAATTCGCGAGGGGCTCAGTGCCGCGCCAAACAATATCGATGAGCATTCGTTGACGAATGCAAAAACTGTTTCACCGCGCGAGCACGTAATTCTGGAGATAATCTCTCCGTTCGCTTTCACATTCAAAATTCCATTTCATTGACGATCGCGATGTTGCCGCGCATCATTTGAGCATGATTTCGACAAAGCGAGAGCTGGGAAATCTCGCGCGAGTGAACCGATTTAACTGACCGCCAGTGTGAAACGAATGTGGGCCGCAGCGTCATCGCGTTGCGCCGACGGCGGCCATTTGCCGCTCGAAAGGAGAAAAAATGTCTAACGATGCGAGGCAGAACAAGGCGTTGCTGGATCGGCGCACATTGCTGCGGAGCGGAGCTGCGGCTGCGCTTGCGGCGCCGATCGGCGTATTCGGCGCACAGGCCTTTCCGTTCCGTGCGGCGACACCAAATATCGATTTCTCCGAGTTTCCGATCTGCAAGACCTCGTCCGACGCTCCCCCGCTCACCGGCGTTCCAAGAAAGCTGAAACTGTCCTGGAACGCCGGCGCGGTCTGTCTCGCGCCGCTTCCGGTGGCCATCGACCATGGTTTTTTCCAGAAGCAGAACCTTGACGTCGAACTGGTCAACTACAGCGGCTCGACCGATCAGTTGCTGGAAGCGATCGCGACCGGCAAGACCGATGCGGGTCTCGGCATGGCGTTGCGCTGGCTGAAGCCGCTCGAACAGGGTTTCGACGTCAAGATCGCCGCCGGAACCCACGGCGGCTGCATGCGTGTGCTGTCCCGCACCAATTCCGGCGTCGACAAGCTCGCCGACCTCAAGGGCAAGATCGTCGCGGTCGGCGACCTCGCAGGACCGGACAAGAATTTCTTTTCGATCCAGCTCTCCAAGCAGGGAATCGATCCCAACAAGGACGTCGATTGGCGGGCCTACCCGGGCAACCTGCTGCAGCTTGCCGTCGAAAAGGGCGAAGTGCAGGCGTTCCTTGCCTCGGACCCGATCGCGTATCTCTGGCTGAAGGACCCGGCGTATAAGGAAGTCGCCTCTAATCTCGACGGCGAGTACAAGGACAAGAGCTGCTGCATCGTCGGATTGCGCGGCAGCCTCGTGCGCGATGAGCCGCAGGTCGCGCGCGCGATCACGCAGGCGCTGCTCGATGCCGCGATGTTCACCTCGCAGAATCCGGACAAGGCCGCGGCATCGTTCCAGCCCTACGCGCCCAAGACCGCCAGCCTGCAGGACTTGCAGGCGATGGTCCGGTACCACACCCATCATCACCATCCCGTTGGCGCCGTTCTCAAGCAGGAGCTGAAGGCCTATGCGGACGATCTGAAGCTCGTGTCCGTATTCAAGCAAAGCACCGATACGGCCAAATTTGCGGAGCGGATCTATGTCGACGTATTCGGCGTCTAAGACGGTCGCGCTCCCGCAATCGGCGGAGGAGGGCGCGGCTTTTGCGGGACGTCCCCTGTCGCTTCCCACGGCATTTCTGGCAAATGGAACGACAGTATTCGCAAGTTTGGCATGGGTCGCTTTCGGGCTTTCATGCCTGCTGTGGGAAGATCTGGGCGAGTGGTCGCGTACCCACGCCCTCGCCGTCGCTGCTTTTGTCATCGCGGCCGGCATTCTCCTGGCGACGTTGAGCGGCAGTCTGCTCGGCCGTTTCGGAAAAGGGCTGCAGCAGCGCGCGCCGTGGCTGCTGGCGCTGGGATTGTTGCTCAGCCTGTGGGAGGTCGCGACCGCGAAATTTGCGTGGCTGCCGCTGCCGTTCTTTCCGCCGCCGCAGGCGATCGTCGAGGTCTATACCGACGACCTTCCCAAGCTGCTCGACAGCGTCTTTGCATCGGTAAAACTTCAGCTCGGCGGCTACGCCATCGGCGCGGCGGTCGGCTTCCTGACCGGCGTGTCGATCGGATGGTCGCGCAGCGTCGGTTACTGGGTGCATCCGGTGTTGCGGTTCATCGGGCCCCTGCCGGCGACGGCGTGGCTGCCCTTCGCATTCTTCACCTTTCCGTCGAGCTGGAGCGCGAGCACGTTCCTGATCGCGCTGGCGACGGCGTTTCCGGTCACGGTATTGACCTGGTCCGGCGTGGCGAGCGTCAGCAATGCCTATTACGACGTGGCGCGGACCCTCGGCGCCAAGCCCTCCTTCCTGGTGCTGAAAGTCGCCATTCCCGCGGCGCTGCCGCACGTCTTCGTCGGCCTGTTCATGGGCCTCGGATCGTCCTTCGCCGTGCTGGTCGTCGCCGAGATGATCGGCGTCAAGGCCGGGCTCGGCTGGTATCTGCAGTGGGCCCAGGGCTGGGCGGCCTATTCCAACATGTATGCCGCGCTGATCGTGATGTCGCTGCTGTGCTCGGGTGCGATCACGCTGCTGTTCAAAACACGCGATCGGCTGCTGATCTGGCAGAAGGGCGTCGTCAAATGGTAGTGCAT
Organism: Bradyrhizobium sp.; assembly: GCF_017881085.1. Lineage (GTDB taxonomy): Bacteria > Pseudomonadota > Alphaproteobacteria > Rhizobiales > Xanthobacteraceae > Bradyrhizobium. The sequence continues at coordinate 24,172 of NZ_JADGRI010000029.1, read as the reverse complement.
GCCTATGCCGAAGCGATTGCCTACCCTGCGGTCGGCGCCTCGCTCGAGGTCGAACACATCAGCCACGCCTTTGACATCGACGGCAGCGTGCTGCCGGTGCTCGACGACGTGAATTTCAGCGTCAAGCCGGGCGAGTTCATCGCGCTGCTCGGACCATCTGGTTGCGGCAAGTCGACCTTGCTGCGGCTTGTCGCGGGGCTCGAGCCACCTCGGTCGGGAGTGCTTCGCGAAGACGGCGATCCGATCCAAGGGCCGTTTCCGTCGCGGGTTGTCGTGTTTCAGGACCCGACGCTGTTTCCCTGGCGAACCGTATGGAACAACGTGGCGCTCGGGCTCGAGGCGCAGGGCATCCTGAAGAGCCAGCGGCAGCGCGTCGACGCCGCCCTCGAGCTGGTTGGACTTTCGCAATTTCGCAATGCCTATCCGCACCAGTTGTCGGGCGGCATGGCGCAGCGCGTCGCGCTGGCGCGGGCGCTGGTCAACGATCCCAGGATCCTCATTCTCGACGAGCCGCTCGGCAAGCTCGATTCGCTGACGCGGATCACGATGCAGGCCGAAATCGTGGCGCTCTGGCAGCGCAAGGGGTTCACGACGCTGCTGGTCACGCATGATGTCGAGGAGGCGCTGTTCCTGGCCAACCGCGTCATCGTCTTCAGCGACCGCCCCGCGCGCATCAAGGCCGACATCGCGGTTAACCGTCCGTATCCGCGGCACCGAGGCGATCCGAGGCTCGCGGAATTGCGCCGGAACATTCTCGGGCTGCTCGGATTGGACGCGACATGGTGAGCGGCAATACCACACGCAAAGAACTCCCGATGGATGCAGCCCCGACGATCTTCGATCGCGCGAAGTTGCTGGCTTCCGAATTCGCCGCCCGGGCGGCCGTGCACGATCGTGACGGGAGTTTTCCTTTCGAAAACTTCAATCAACTATCCGAGGCGGGATTATTGGCGCTGACCGTGCCTGCTGCACTGGGCGGCTCCGGCGTGGGAGCCCTGGATGCGGCCCGCATCATCGGCATGTTCGGCAAGGCCGATCCATCGACGGCGCTGGTGCTGTCGATGCATTACATTCAGCATCTGGTGATGGCGAGGAGCACGCGCTGGCCTGGCCGTCTGTCGCGGAAACTGGCCCGCGAAACCGTGGAAGGTGTCGCGCTGATCAACGCCTTGCGCGTGGAGCCCGATCTCGGCTCGCCATCGCGCGGCGGCCTGCCGGCAACGATCGCGCGCCGGACGGAGACGGGATGGCGGCTCAGTGGCCGCAAGATCTACTCGACCGGAGCGCCGATCCTGAAATGGTACGCGGTGTGGGCGAAGACCGACGAGCCGGCCGCGCGTGTCGGGCTGTTTCTGGTCCCGGCGGGATTGCCGGGGACGCGCATCATCGAGACCTGGGACCATCTTGGCTTACGCGCCAGCGGCAGCCACGATATCATATTCGACGACGTCGTGTTTCCGCTCGGCCATGAGATCGATGTCCGCAAGCCGGACGACTGGCGGGTGCCGGATTTCACCCAGGCGACCGTCCATGCGATCTTTGTGGCCGCAATCTACGACGGCGTCGCCCGCGCGGCGCGTGACTGGCTCGTTGAATTCCTCAACAGCCGGGTGCCGTCGAACCTCGGCGCATCGCTTGCCACGCTGCCGCGTGCGCAGGAGATCGTCGGCGCGATCGAGGCGCGGCTGGCAGTCAACACGCGTCTGATCGAGAGCTTCGCCGGTGAGTTCGACGACGGCGTTCCGCTGAGCGCATCGGAATCCAATATCATCAAGCTCACCGTCACGAACAACGCGGTCGCGGTCGTCGAGGATGCGCTGTCGCTCGCCAGCAATCACGGCCTGACCCGCGCCAACCCGCTGGAGCGGCATTATCGCGACGTCTTGTGTGGTCGCGTGCATACACCGCAGGACGACGCAACGCGGATCAATGCCGGCCGGCTTGCGCTCGGCCTTTGAAGAACGTGGAATCAACCGGTACAGGAGCCGTCAATGTCAGTCGAATTCATCGGGTTCATCAGCAACAACAATTCGTCCGAAACGATCGTGCGGGCCGGCCCGGTTCTCGACCGCTACCACATTGAGACCGTGGCGAAGGCCCATGAGAACGCCGGCTTCGATCGGGCGCTGCTGGCATTTCATTCCACTACGCCGGACAGCCTCCAGGTCGCCCAGCATGTGCTGGGCATCACCGATCGGCTCAATGTCCTGATCGCGCAGCGGCCGGGCTTTACAGCACCGACGCTGATCGCCCGGCAGCTTGCCGCCGTCGATCAGCTCTACGGCGGCCGGGTCGCGCTGCATGTCATCACCGGCGGCAACGCCACCGAACTCAGGCAGGACGGCAACACCCTCGACGACAAGGACGAACGCTACGCTCGCACCGATGAGTTTCTCGATGTCGTTCGCTCCGAATGGACCAGCGAGAAGCCGTTTTCCTACGACGGCAAGTACTACAAGGTTGAAAACGGCTTCTCGCAAGTCAAGCCCTATCGAAGCGAGGGAATACCCATCTTCTTCGGCGGCGCTTCGGACGCCGCGATCGAGGTGGCAGGCAAACACGCCGACACCTTCGCCCTATGGGGTGAATCCTATGCCCAGGTACGCGACGTAACCTCGCGGGTTCGCGCCGCCGCTGCGAGACACGGCCGACCCACGCCGCGCTTCAGCCTGTCGGTGCGGCCCATCCTCGCCGACACCGAGGAAAAGGCATGGGCGAAGGCCGAGGAGATTCTGGCGCGCGCCACCGCGTTGCAGGACAAGACCGGTTACCGCAAACCGGCTGACGGTCATGCGACCGCCGGGGCGCGGCGGCTGCTTGCGCTGGCGGAGCAGGGCAGCCGTATCGACAAGCGCCTCTGGACCGAGATCGCCAAGTTGACCGGCGCCAACAGCAACACGACCGCGCTGGTCGGAACGCCCGAGCAGGTCGCCGAAGTCTTCGGCGATTACTACGATCTGGGCATCAGCCATTTCCTCATTCGCGGCTTCGATCCCTTGATCGATGCGATCGAGTATGGCCGGGAACTCATTCCCCTGACGCGCAAATTGATTGCCGGGCGGCAGGTCGCGAGAGGAGTTGCAGCAGAATGATACGCGGTCTCCTCGTCGCGGGCCTCTTGCTGAGCGCAATCGCCTCCGCATCGGCCCAAACGACTTTGCGGGTCGGCGATCAAAAGGGCAACTCGCAGGCCGTGATGGAAGCGGCCGGGGTCCTCAGGGACGTGCCATACAAGATCGAGTGGAAGGAGTTTCCGGCCGCCGCGCCTTTGCTGGAGGCACTGGGGGCGGGGGCGATCGAAACCGGCCTCGTTGGCGACGCGCCCTTCACGTTCGCCGCGGCGGCTAACGTGCCGGTCAAGGCGATCGGCGCGATCCGGCAGAGTCAGGAGGGCCTAGCGATCCTGGTGCCGCGCGAATCGCCTATTCACGGCTTTGAGGATCTGCGGGGAAAGAAGATCGCGACGGGGCGGGGCTCGATCGGGCATCAGCTTATTCTGGCGGCGCTGGAATCGAAGGGATGGTCCGCGAGCGATGTGCAGATCGTATTTCTCGCGCCGTCGGACGCCAAGGTTGCCTACACCCAAGGGTCGGTCGATGCGTGGTCGACATGGGAGCCGTATGTCAGTCAGGAAGAGGTGCTGTTTCAATCGCGTCGGGTGATCACTGCCGAAGGAATTACGCCGGGCATCGGTTTCCAGGTCGCCTCGCCAACCGCGATCCGCGACAAGCGAGCCGAACTGGCAGATTTTCTCCGAAGGCTCACCGCGGCCCGCGCGTGGTCGCTGACCAACGTCGGCGCCTATGCCGAGACCTGGGGCAAGTTGATGAACATACCGCCCGCGGTGCCGCTCAACTGGCTGAGCCGCGCGAAGATCCGCATCGCGCCGATCGATGATGGCGTCGTCGCCGACGAGCAAAAGACGATCGACCTGTATTTCCGATCGGGCCTGATCAAGCAGAAGCTCAACGCCGCCGATATCGTCGATCGCTCTTTCTCCGGTGCCATTGGCAAAGGCGCCGGTCTCTAGACCGGCGGATTTCGAGGCCGCATCGTCTCGCAGATACCACTACGCGAGACCAGGCTGATAAGTGGCACACTGCAGGATGATCGGTCAGCCCTGCAACGCCGCGAGCAGTTCGTCGGGCCGCTCCACCATCATCATGTGACCCGCGCCCGGCAGCACGACGGTGCGGGCATTCGGCAGCGCGGCGGCCAACGCCTTGCCGGCCTTTGCGGGGGTCATCATGTCGCGTTCGCCGAGGATCAGCGTCGTGGGGACGGTGATCGTGGCCGCGGCCGCGAGGGCGTTCTGATAGGCGTTGCACGCGGAAAGGTCGTTGAACAGCACGCCGGGCCTGCAGTTTTCAAGCACGCGCTCGGCGCCAAAATGCATCCACAGACCCGGCGCAAGGCTGCCGCCCAGTTCCGCCTGAAAGCCAAGCCCCCAGATCGAGACCATATCGATCGCGGCATGATCGTTGGACTCCGCCGCCTTGAGCAGATCGGGTCCGACGGTCATGGTGGCCGCGGTTCCGATCAGGCTGAGGCCGGAAACCTTCGCCGGATGCCGTGCGGCGGTCTCGAGAGCAATCAGCGATCCCATGGAATGACCGACCAGCCGCGCCTTGGCCGCGCCGGCGGCGCCGAGCAACGCCGCGGTCCAGTCGGCCATGTCGGCGATGGTTGGTAACGGCGCGCCGGAGGAGCGGCCGTGGCCGGGCAGATCCGGCGCCAGCACGCCATAGCCGTGATGCGCGAACCACCGGCTGTGCAAGGCCCAGGTCGTGTGATCGAAGCCGGCGCCGTGCAGGAAGACGATGGTCGGCAGGGAGGAATCGAATTCCCGGCCGCCGGCGGCAACGAATGTCTCAATGCCGTTCACGGACAGTTGCATGACTCAAGCCTTCTGCGAAATACGGAGCGCCTGGCCAAGATCGTCGATGATGTCGGCGGCGGCTTCGATGCCGATCGACAGCCGAACCAGCTCTTCGCCGATCTCGGCGGCCTTTAGCTGGGCGGCATCCATCTGCTGATGGGTGGTGCTGGCGGGATGAATGACCAGCGTCTTGGCGTCGCCGACATTGGCCAGATGGCTGATCATCCGCAGGGCCTCGATGAATTTCTTGCCCGCCGGCCGGCCGCCCTTGATTCCGAAGCTGACGATCGACCCGGCGCCGCGTGGCAGCAAACGCTTTGCGAGTTGATAATCGGGATGGCTTTCCAGCGAGGGATGCAGCACCCAGTCGACCGCCTTGTTGGCGGCGAGGGCCTCCAGCACCTCACGGGTATTGGCGACATGACGCTCCATGCGGATGCCCAGAGTCTCGACGCCTTGCAGCAGTTGAAAGGCGTTGGTCGGCGAGAGGCAGGCGCCGAAATCGCGCAGGCCTTCGGTGCGCGCCCGCATGATGAACGCGGCCGGTCCGAACTGCTCGTCGAAGACGATGCCGTGATAGCCGGCATAGGGCTCAGTCAGCACCGGGAACTTACCGGACGCGCGCCAGTCGAACCGGCCGCCATCGACGATCACGCCGCCGATGGCGATGCCATGGCCGCCGATCCATTTGGTGGCCGAATTCATCACGAGGTCGGCGCCGAGTTCGACCGGCCGGCTGAGAAAAGGCGTCGCAAAGGTGTTGTCGATCAACAGCGGGATCTTTGCTTCATGCGCGATTCCGGCGACGGCGGGGATATCGAGCACTTCGAGGCCGGGATTGCCGATGGTCTCGCCGATCACGAGCCGCGTGTTGGGCTTGATGGCTGCACGGAACTCGTCCAGTGCCCGCGGTTTCACAAACGTAGTCGTGATGCCGAAACGCGGCAGGGTGTGCGTGAGCAGGTTGATGGTGCCGCCATAGAGCGAGGCGGACGCGACGATGTGGTCGCCGGCACTGAGCAGCGTCGCGATCGCCAGATGCAGCGCCGCCATCCCGCTCGCCGTGCAAACCGCGCCGACGCCGCATTCCAGCGCGGCAAGCCGCTCCTCGAGCACTGCCGTGGTCGGGTTCGAAATCCTGGTATAGATGTGGCCGGCGCGTTCGAGATTGAACAGCGCCGCGGCGTGGTCGGAATCCTGAAAGACGTAGGATGTAGTCTGATAAATCGGGACCGCGCGCGCCCCCGTGACGGGATCGGGGTGCTGGCCGGCATGCAGGCTCAGGGTCTCGAAGGCGGGCGGCTTGGGTGCGGGCATGGCGATCTCGAAGGCCGGGGCGGTTTGGCGGGGTGCCGGTGTAGCACCATGTGCCATAAAAATAGTTCGATTGTTAGCCCAATGGTCGGTGCGGCTCGGATTCTTGCTGGCTCAAGCAGGCTCCGGCGAAAATTATTCCATCAGCAGTGCGATCGGTGGCTTGATTCTCTGCATGCGAGCAATCCGGCTTCGGTCGACGGCGCCTCAATCGCAACTCGGTGCGGATCGAATGGTTCTGCCTAATTTACGATTAACAATCTTGCGCGGCGCGCACTCCAAGAAAAATGCGCCGCGCCGGAACATGATTCGGCAATAAACCCATCGTCGCGGACCCGCTGCGCAGCGCGCTCATTGCTATTTTTGCAGGGCACTCGACACCCATTTCGGAGAACACCATCATCCTCTCGTCGAATGATCGCGCAACGCCGCGGCATTCTGGTCGGGAGATCGCAATGAAGCGTCGGGAATTTTTGAAACTGTCTCTTGGAACCGCGATAGCGGCCGCGTTATCGCGGGAAGCGGGCGCGCAAGCCGAGATCAGGGAAATCCGCATCGGCTACCAGAAGAACGGTGTGCTGGTGATCGCGCGGCAGCAGGCCTCGCTTGAAAAGCATTTTGCGTCCCAGGGGATCGGGGTGAAATGGGTCGAATTCTCCTCGGGTCCGCCGATGCTGGAAGCGATGAATGTCGGCAGCGTCGATTATGGCGCGGTTGGCGATTCGCCGCCGATCTTCGCGCAGTCGGCGGGGGCGGCGATCGTCTACGCGGCGGGCCAGCCGATCACCAACGGGCAGGGCATCTTGGTTCCGGTCAATTCGGAGATCCGCAGCATCGCCGATCTGAAGGGCAAGCGGGTCGGCTTCACCAAGGGCTCCAGCGCCCACAACGTCATCGTGCAGACGCTGGAAAAGGCGGGTCTCACCTATGCCGATATCACGCCGGTCTATCTAACGCCGCCGGATGCGGGCCCGGCTTTCGCCAATGGCAGCATCGACGCCTGGTCGATCTGGGATCCGTATTTCACGATCGGCGAGGTCAAACAGAACGGTCGTATCCTGGTCAACGCCTCCGACATCGGCAAGACCAACTCGTTTTACATTGCCAACCGCGACTTTGCGAAAGGTCACGGGCCGATTCTGCAGCAGATCATCGATGTGACGACCTCGACCGCGGCGTGGGCCGAGTCGCATCGTGATGAAGTGGCCAGGTCGTTGAGTGCGGTCACCGGCATTCCCGTGGACATCCAGACCGTCGCCGCCAATCGCTCGTCCTTTGCCGTCGGCCCGATCACCGACGATATCATCGCGACCCAACAAGCCGTTGCCGACCGGTTCTTCAAGCTTGGCTTGATTCCGAGGCCGATCGTGGTTCGCGACGCGGTCTGGAAGCCGGTGCAGACCTGAACGAATGTGCGTCCCATCAATGAGGATTGAGAATGCGTTGGCTTAAACGAATGATTGCCGTTGCCGTGCTGTCGATGAGTACCGCACTTGCGGGTGTCGGCGCCACCTACGGCCAGGACAAGGTCGTGCGCATCGGCTTCCAGAAATACGGCAAGCTGGTGCTGCTGAAGAGCAAGGGCACGCTCGAGGATAAATTGAAGGCCGTGGGATACAGAGTGGTGTGGACCGAGTTTCCGTCCGGTCCGCCGCTGCTCGAAGCGCTCAATGTCGGGGCGATCGATTTCGGCAATACCGGAGAGGCGCCGCCGATTTTCGCGCAGGCTGCCGGCGCACCGATCCAGTATGTCGCCTATGAGCCACCGGCGCCGAAAGGCGAGGCTATCCTGGTGCCGAAAGACAGCAAGCTCAATTCGGTCGCCGACTTGAAAGGCAAGAAGGTCGCGCTGAACAAGGGCTCCAATGTTCACTATCTGCTGGTGAAGGCGCTGGAAAAGGCAGGCGTCAAGTATTCCGAGATCGCGCCGGTGTTTCTGGCGCCGGCCGACGCGCGCGCCGCGTTCGAGCGCGGCGCGGTCGACGCCTGGGTGATCTGGGATCCGTTCCAGGCCGCTGCCGAGGCCGCCATCGGCGCGCGAACGCTCGCCGACGGGACCGGCATCGTATCGAACTATCAGTTCTATTTCTCCTCGAAGAAGTTCCTGGAGAGCGAATCCGCGATCGTCGATCTGGTGCTGGCGCAGCTCAGCGAGGTCGATGACTGGGCCAAGGGCGACATCCACGCAGTGGCCGAACAGCTTGCGCCGGCGATCGGGCTTCCGGTCGCGGTGGTCGAAGTGGCGCTGAAGCGGCAGGCCTATGGCATCAAGCCGGTCACCAGCAGCGTAATCGCGGATCAACAGCAGGTCGCTGACACCTTCTTCGCGCTCGGCCTGCTGCCCAAACAAATCAGGATTTCCGACGCGGCAAGGAGGCCGGGCACGTGAGCACCAATCCATCACCGAAAGCCAACATTCTGTGGTTCCTGCCGACCCACGGCGACGGCCGCTATCTCGGCACCACGACCGGCGGGCGCGAGGTGAATTTCTCCTATCTGCGCCAGATCGCGCAGGCCGCGGATCAAGTCGGCTATTTCGGCGTGCTGCTGCCAACCGGGCGCAGCTGCGAAGATTCTTGGGTGGTGGCCTCCGCGGTCGCGCCCTGGACCGAGCGGCTGCGTTACCTCGTGGCGGTGCGACCCGGCCTGCAATCGCCCAGCGTCGCGGCGCGCATGACCGCGACGCTCGACCGGTTGTCGAACGGACGCCTTCTGGTCAACGTCGTCACCGGCGGCGATCCGGTCGAGAACAAGGGCGATGGCGTCTTCCTCGATCATGACGCGCGCTATGCCGTCACCCGCGAGTTCCTCAACGTCTACAGCGATCTGCTGGCGGGCAAGACCGTGAATGTCGAGGGCAGGCATATCCGGATCGAGGACGGGCGCCTGCTGTTTCCGCCGGTGCAGTCGCCGCGCCCGCCGCTCTATTTCGGCGGGTCGTCCGACGCCGGCATCGATGTCGCCGTCGATACCGTCGATAAATACCTGACCTGGGGCGAACCGCCGGCGCAGGTCGCCGAAAAGGTCGCCCGCGTGAAGGCAGTCGCCGCCAAGCGCGGACGCAAGCTCTCGTTCGGCATCCGGCTGCATGTGATCGTGCGTGAAACCAACGCCGAAGCCTGGAAGGCCGCGGACGAGCTGATTCAATATGTCACCGACGAGACCGTGGCCTCGGCGCAGAAAATCTTTTCCCGCATGGATTCGGTCGGCCAGCAGCGCATGGCGCAACTGCATGGCGGACGCCGCGACAAGCTCGAGATCAGCCCGAACCTCTGGGCCGGCGTCGGACTGGTACGCGGCGGCGCGGGCACCGCGCTGGTCGGCGATCCCCAGACGGTCGCCGCGCGGATCAGGGAATATCAGGACGTCGGCATCGACACCTTCATTATGTCGGGCTATCCGCATCTCGAGGAAGCCTATCGTTTCGCCGAGCTGGTGTTCCCGCTGCTGTCGCTGGAGCAACCGAACAACGTGACGCCGCTTCGCGTCAATACCGGACCGTTCGGCGAAACCATCGCCAACGAACACCGGCCGCTGGTGAAGGCGTCGCAGTCATGAGCCTAAGTGAAAGCCTCCCGCGGGTCCGCAGCCTGCGATTGCCGCGGGCCGACGGCATGGTGCAGTGGATCGTGCCGCTGGTCATCCTTGTGATCTGGCAGGCCGCCTGCGCGACCGGACTGGTGCCGACGCGGGTGCTGCCGGCGCCCAGCGACGTTGCGCTGGCGGGTTGGAAGCTCTTGCTGTCGGGCGAATTGGTGCGCAACATCTGGGTCAGCTTCTGGCGCGCCAGCGTCGGGTTTGTCATTGGCGGCGGCATCGGCTTCGCCTTCGGGCTGGCCAACGGCCTGTCGCAGTTCAGCAACAAGCTCACCGACACCAGCCTGCAGATGGTGCGCAACATTCCGCATCTCGCCTTGATCCCGCTGGTGATCCTGTGGTTCGGCATCGATGAATCCGCGAAATTGTTTCTGGTCGCGCTCGGCGTATTCTTCCCGATCTACCTCAATACGCTGCACGGCATCCGCACCGTCGATCCGCAATTGATCGAGATGGGGCGGATCTACGGCATGACCGACGGCGAATTGTTCCGGCGCGTGATCTTCCCGGGCGCTTTGCCGTCGATTTTCGTCGGCATCCGCTTCGCGCTCGGCATCATGTGGCTGACGTTGATCGTGGCGGAAACCATCGCGGCCTCATCGGGCCTCGGCTACATGGCGATGCAGGCGCGCGAATTCATGCAGATCGATGTCGTGGTGCTCAGCATCCTGATCTATGCCTTGCTGGGAAAGCTGGCCGACAGCGCCTCGCGCGTCCTCGAGCGGTTGACGCTGTCCTGGCACCCGGCCTTCCAGAAACATTGAAAGTGAACATGCAAGAAGCCCTTCGTTTTCTCGCACCGGACGCCGAGCCCGTGGAGCGCGCGGATTTCATCGAACAGGCTCGGCTTGTGCAGCGTGATCAGGAGGATTCGGCACGGGGCCTTCCGCTGACCATTCGCGCCTTGCGCAAGTCGTTTGGCGACCACGAGGTGCTGCGCGGCATCGACCTGCATATACCCGCGGGCCAGTTCGTCGCCGTCGTCGGCCGCAGCGGCTGCGGCAAGAGCACGCTGCTGCGTCTGATCGCGGGCCTCGAAACCAGCGATGCCGGCACCATCAGCTTCGGTGAAGGCGCCCGCCCGGAAGACGTCCGCGTGATGTTTCAGGAACCGCGGCTGTTGCCATGGGCGCGGGTGCTGTCAAACGTCGAGGTCGGCCTCGGCCGCCAGCGTGCATCGGCCGACGCGCAGGCGCGGGCCGAAAAGGCGCTTGGCGAAGTCGGGCTCGACGACAGGCGCGCGCAGTGGCCGGCCGTGCTCTCCGGCGGCCAGAAGCAACGCGTGGCGCTGGCGAGGGCGCTGGTCAGCCGTCCCCGCGTGCTGGCGTTCGACGAGCCGCTCGGCGCGCTGGACGCCCTGACCCGCATTTCCATGCAGCGGTTGCTGGAGCGGGTCTGGCATGATCAGGCCTTCACCGCGATCCTGGTCACGCATGACGTCTCCGAAGCGGTCGCGCTGGCCGATCGGGTGCTGGTGATCGAAGACGGCCGCATCGCGCACGACGTCAATGTCGATATCCCGCGTCCGCGCAGGCGCGGCTCCGCCGCGCTTGCCGCGCTGGAAGGCTCGATCCTGCGCGATCTCTTGAAATCCGGGGACGATCCCTCGGATCAGTGAGGCTGCCATGAATTCCGCCGTCCGCACCATCAAGATCGATCGCGAGGTTTCCTCCGGCGATTTTCGCAGCGCCATGCGTCATCTGACCGGCGGCGTCAGCGTGATCACGGTCGGGCAGGGCGAGGATATCAATGGCATGACCGTCACCTCGGTATCGTCGCTGTCGGTCGATCCGCCGACATTGATCGTCAGCGTCAACCGGAACGCGTCATCCTGGCCGCTGCTCGAGCGCCACGGCTTCTTTGGCGTGAGCATCCTGACATCGGATCAGCTCGATGTCGCCGAGCGATTTTCCGGCAAAGACGGCCTGAAGGGCGCGGCGCGCTTCGCCGGCGCGCGATGGTTCACGCGCATGACGGGAGTGCCGTTGCTCGCGGGCGCTTTGGCGGCAATCGACTGCGAGGTCGAGGACATCGTCGAGCGCCATTCCCATGCCATCGTGATCGGACGGGTGCTGGACATGGAACTCTCGTCGCGCAGCGCTGCGCTGGCCTACTGGCAGGGGCAATATGTCTCGATCGATCAGAACGAGGACGCGATCAAGCTCGCCGAGGTCAGCGTTCCGGCACGCGCGAAATCCGACATTGCGATCCCGAAACGCCGCTCCTGAGGAGGTGGCGCTTTTTCCATTCGCAGCCTAAAAGGTCCCGGTGTCCCGCGATGCGGAGACCGGAGACGAGGCTGGGCGATGCAACTCAAATCTCTTCAAATCATCGGCGCCGACGGCGCGGCCGGCAGATGAAACGGTTCGCGGTCGGGGCGTTTTACGGCATCGGCGCGCTCGCGATGCTTTATCTCGCGCTCTACGCCTATGCGGCGTTCACCGGACGTGAACTTCGGCCGGGCGATCCGATCCACATCTTCCGCAAACCCGACGCGCCGGATTATTCGGCGGCGAGGGGTGGCGATTTCGCCTGATGGCGTGACACGAAGGTGCGGCCCATCGTGACGTTCTTCTGGGCGCGGATCTGGGTATTGTCGTAGGTCCAGCACTCGCCGGAATCGTCCAGGAAGCAGACCCAGAGCAGATTATACTCGGGACCATAGTCGATCAGCAGCTGGGCATAGGCTTCGCCCTTCGGCGTAATGACAGGGATCGGCGGATCGAGCTGGAGGATGGACATTTCAGGCTTTCAAACAGGATGGCGAGACGCCTGAATGGAAACGTGGGACACACAAAACGGTTCCAGCGCGAGGGGGGCCTCGCGCCGGATTCATTCTAAACAGCGGTAATGCCCGAGCGACTACACCGACGCGGCGGCGCGGTGATACTCGCCGGCGCCGGCGGGCGTGATCGGCAATCCGCCGTCGGCATATTCGTTCAGCTTGTTGCGCAGCGTGCGGATCGAGATGCCGAGGATATTGGCGGCATGGGTGCGATTGCCCAGGCAATGCTTCAGCGTCTCCAGGATGAGATCGCGCTCTACGTCGGCGACCGTACGTCCGACCAAAGCGCGGGTCACCTGCTCGGCGGCGAAGGTGGCGTGCGCCACCGCCGGTACGGTCTTGGGCGTATCGAGGCGGTCGCCGTCCGGCGTCAGGATCGCATCGGCGCCGATCTCGTCGCCGTGCGCCATCAGCACCGACCGGTGCATGGTGTTTTCCAGTTCGCGGACGTTGCCCTGCCAGCGGTTGGACGTCAGCACCCGCCTCGCATCGGCGGAGATCGGGCGCAACGGCACGCCGTTGGCGTCGGCATATTTCTTTGCGAAGTGCTGCGCCAGCTCGAGAATATCCGCCGGGCGCTCGCGCAGGGGAGGAATCTTCAGGTTGACGACGTTGAGCCGGAACAGCAGGTCCTCGCGGAAGGTGCCTTCGCGGACGGCGTCCGCCAGGTTGCGGTTCGAGGTAGCGATAATGCGGATATCGACTGGTACCGGCCTAGTGCCGCCAACCCGGTCGATGACGCGTTCCTGGATGGCGCGCAGCAGTTTGGATTGCAGCCGGACGTCCATTTCCGAAATTTCGTCGAGCAGCAGCGTGCCGCCGGTGGCTTCCTCGAACTTTCCGATCCGCCGCGCGATCGCGCCGGTGAACGCGCCCTTCTCATGGCCGAACAGTTCGGACTCCAGGAGGTGTTCGGGGATCGCCGCGCAGTTGATCGAGATGAACGGCTTCTTGGCGCGGTTTGAGCGAGTGTGCACATAGCGCGCCAGCACTTCCTTGCCAGTGCCGGATTCGCCGGTGATCATCACCGAGGCGTCGGAGCCCGCGATCTGCTGCGCGAGTTTGATTACCTTGGCCATCGCTTCGTCGCGGTACACGAGGTCGCGGGAATCGTTGGCGACCGCGGCGAGCACGGCGGCGATCAATTCCGGATCGGGCGGCAGCGGGATGTATTCCTTGGCGCCGGCGTGGATCGCGGCAACCGCCGCGCGGGCGTCGTTGGAAATGCCGCAGGCGACGATCGGCACGTGAATGTGCTCGGCCTCCAGCCGCATCACCAGGTCGCGGATGTCGAGCGCGACGTCGACCAGCAGGAGGTCGGCGCCCTTGCCGCCACGCAGCACCCGCATCGCCTGCTCATGGTCCTCCGCATGGGTCACGGAGGCGCCATTGTCCATCGCGATCTTGGTGGCTGTCGTAAGCTGGCCCTTCAGTGTGCCAACGATGAGAAGCCGCATGATAATCTCCTGTTCGTCTGTCCGCGCCGTTCGGGCGCCGTATCGCTAAAAAGGTGCCGTTAGGCGCGTTCGGCCTTGATGATTTCCGTCATGGTCACGCCGAGCTTGTCTTCCACCAGAACCACCTCGCCGCGCGCCACCAGGCGGTTGTTGACGTAGATGTCGATGGCTTCACCGACGCGACGGTCGAGTTCGAGCACGGTTCCGGGCCCGAGTTTCAACAGTTCGCCGACATCCATCTTCGAGCGGCCCAGCACCGCCGAGACCTGTACCGGCACGTCGAACACGGCTTCGAGATCGGCGGCGACGCGCGATGCCTGTTCGTCCTCGTTATAGGCCACGTCATCGATCGCCGGCGTGTCGGCGGAGTTGAGATCCGGAAGCGGAACCTGCGCGTCGGTGTCACTCATGATTTAGGTCCCCATGGCCTTACGTTGCAGCCTGATTGCCGGACGCTACGTAGCGTCCGACGAGTTCGTTGATCTTGGCGTCAATCGCCGCGCGCTCCAGCACGACTCCGCCATCGGCCCACTCGATCTTGCAGTCGCCGCTGTCGATCTCCGGCTCCGCCAGGATCACAAGGCGGCCCTGGAAGCCGCTTTGCTTGGCCAGCTTTTCGATCTGCTCGCGCGCGGTCTCGTAGAGAGAATCGTTGATCCGGACCACCAGATGCGGCGTCGACACCAGCTGGGCGAAGCAATCCCTTACCAGCCCGGTGATTTCGCCAAGCGGCTCGCGCGCGACCAGCTCGCTGCACAGCTTGCGCGCCACCGCGACCGCGACGTCGACGGCCTCGGTTTCCATCCGGGTCTCGATGCCGGAGAAGCGCCCCGCGATGGCCTTGATGCCGATCCCGATTTCCTCCAGCGCCAGCGCGGTGCGGCGGTCGCTTTCCGCCTTCGCCTCGCGCTGGCCGGCCTCGTGGCCGTCGCGATAGGCACGCGCTTCGGCGGTCGCGATTTTCTGCGCGATCTCCGTCGCCGTGGCCGGCCGTTCGCGCGTCTTGTCCGGCGCGGAGAAGTCCATGTCGAACAGGAATTTTGCGGGCGCGGCCATCAGTACACCAGCTCGTCGTCGGCGCGGTTCTTGGTCAGCATGATTTCGCCCTTGGCGGCGAGGTCCTTGGCGAGATTGACGAGCAGCGCTTGCGCCTCGTCGACGTCGCGCAACCTGACCGGGCCGAGCGCGGCCATGTCGTCAAGCAGCATCTTGCCTGCGCGGGACGACATGTTGCCGAGGAAGAAGCCGCGGACCTCCTCATTGGCGCTCTTGAGCGCGATGCCGAGCTTGTCCTTGTCGACGTTGCGCATCAGCGTCTGGGCGGAACCGGCATCCAGCTTGACGAGATCGTCGAAGGTGAACATCAGCGCCTTGATGCGCTCGGCGGCCTCGCGGTTGTCCTCTTCCAGCGAGGTGATGAAACGGGTTTCGGTCTGGCGGTCGAAATTGTTGAAGATTTCCGCCATCACCTCGTGAGCGTCGCGGCGCCTGGTCTGCGACAGATTCGACATGAATTCGGTGCGCAGCGTCTGCTCCACGCGCTCGATCACTTCCTTCTGCACCGCTTCCATCTTCAGCATCCGGTTGATGACGTCGAGCGCCATGTCCTCGGGCAGGATCGCGAGCACGCGCGCAGCGTGTTCCGGCTTCAACTTCGACAGCACCACCGCGATGGTCTGCGGATATTCGTTCTTCAGATAGTTGGCGAGCACCTCTTCCTGGACGTTGGAGAGCTTTTCCCACATGTTGCGGCCGGCGGGGCCGCGGATCTCGTCCATGATGCCGGTGACGCGCTCGGAGGGCAGATATTGCTGCAGCAGCCGTTCGGTGGCGTCGAAAGTGCCCATCAACGCGCCGGATGCCGACATCCGCGAGACGAATTCGAGCAGCAGGTCTTCCACCACGTCGGCTTCGACGGTACCGAGCGTCGACATATGGATCGACAGTTCGCGCACCTCGTCGTCGTCGAGCAGCGACCAGACCTTGCCGCCATATTGCTCGCCCAGCGCCAGCATCAGGATCGCGGCGCGTTTCGGGCCGCTCAATTTCGGTCCCTTCGGGCGATTGGCCTGCCGGGCAGCCAAACCGGCGATGACGGTGGAAATGTCGTTGGCGTTGGTGGTTTGCGGTACGGCCATGTCAGGTCACGCGGGCTGTTGCTGTTCGCCGAGCCATTGACGAACAATGGTCGCGGTTTCATTGGGGTGTCGCTCGGCCAGTTCGCCGACGCGGTGCACCGATTGGGCGTGGACCTGGCCCTGAACCTGGGCGACGTCGATCAACTGCGCGGTGGCGTTGGCGTTGGGAATGAGATTCTCCGCGCTGTCGTCGGTCAGCGCCGGCAAATTATTGCCGGTGAGGGACGCGACCTCCTCGGAGGCGAGGATGCGCTTGACCAGCGGCCGGATCACCATGAACAGCACCACCAGGCTTAGCAGCATCATGACGCCGAGCTCGATGACGTACATCACGTCGTCCTTGGTGAACTGCAGCATGCCGAGCAGCCCGGTCGGCTCGGCGAGCGGCGGAACCGCCGGGGCCTCGGCAAATTTGAGGTTCACGACCTCGACCTGGTCGCCGCGCTTCTGGTCGAAACCGATCGCCGAGCGCACCAGCGCCGAGATGCGGTCGAGCTCTTCCTTGCTGCGCTCCTTGTAGACCATCTCGCCTTTGTCGTTCTTGGTGTAGGCGCCGTCGACCAGTACCGCGACCGAGATCCGATTGACCCGTCCGGCCTCGGTCACTTCGGTCTTGGTGGTGCGGGAAATTTCGTAATTGTTGGTTTCCTCGGTCTTCTTGCTCTGGTCGCGCGCGTTCGCGGCATTGTTGTTGTTCTGATTGCCCGGCAGTTCGTTGTTGACGGTGACCTGGCCGGTATTGTCGGCGGTTTGGCTGGATTCCTCCCGGGTCTGGCTGGAGCGCAGCACCCGGCCCTCGGGATCGAACTTGTCCGAGGTCTGGGTGACCTTGTTGTAGTCGAAATCAGCCGAGAGCTGGACGCGGGCGCGGCCGGCGCCGACCACCGAGGACACGATCGCCTCCACTTCGTTGCGAATCCGCTTCTCGAAGCCGGCGCGGCGCTCGTCGGCGATGGTGTTGTCGACATCGGTCGAGGAACCGGCGCCGTCGGCGAGCAATTGGCCGGCCTCGTCGACGATCGAGACCCGCTGCGGCTTCAGGCCGTTGACGGCGGAGGCGACCAGGTGGCGGATGGCCCTGATCTGCTGGGCTTCCAGCGCACCGCGCACGCGCACGACGATCGAAGCCGACGGTTCGGGCGTTTCGCGCGAAAACAGCGGCCGCTCGGGCAGCACCAGATGCACCCTGGCCGCCTGGATGCGATCGATGGCCCGGATGGTGCGGGCCAGTTCGCCCTCGAGCGCGCGCAAATGATTGATGTTCTGGACGAAGCTGGTGGTGCCCAGCGCGTCGGACTTGTCGAAGATCTCGTAGCCGACCCCGCCGCCCTTGGGCAGGCCGCCCTCGGCGAGCTTCATGCGCAGCCGGGTGACCTTGTCCTTCGGCACCATGATCACGGCGCCGTCGTTGCGGATTTCGTAGGGAATGGCCTGGCGGTCCAGGTCCTTGATGATGGCCGAGGAGTCTTCGAAGCTGAGGTCGGTGTACAGCGTCGTCAGCTGCGGCGTGGTGACGCGCATGATGACAAAGCCGAAGAAGCCGATCAGCGCGGCTGTCACCGCGACCATCGCCATCAAGCGCGAAGCGCCCAGACCCTTTAGGAAGCTTACGAGACCCTGCACCAACCGCCCCTGAGATTCGGCCCCAAGAGCCGACTGGGCAATTATTGCCTATGGGATGGTTTCGATATGGTTAACGAAGGTTAAGGGCCGGGGCAAAACTAGAATATGAAAAAAATCGGCTTCGCAGAACGAAGCCGATTTTGATCAAATACCAAAGGTCTCAGAGAGGCTTTATTGGCGATATTGCTGGATACGGGTGGTACGCAGTCCGGCAAGGCCATGTTGATCGATGGAAAACTGCCAGGAAAGGAATTCGTCGACGGTCAGTGTATAGCGGCTGCAGGCTTCCTCGAGGGAGAGCAGGCCGCCGCGCACTGCGGCAACGACTTCGGCTTTACGGCGGATAACCCACCGTTTGGTCCCGGGCGCGGGCAAATCCGCTATTGTTAACGGACTGCCGTCAGGCCCGATGACGTATTTTACCCTCGGGCGATGGGGTTCTGTCATGGCGTACTCACAAACTCTCAACCACTGAACTCACTCTAGTAACCTACGCCTCGCGGCTTAAAATTTGCCTAAGCCCAAGGCTCCAATGCGAATCTACTTGGAATCGTCGCCATTTCTGTCGTCCGGCCGCTGCGGCCGACGAAACCTTTAGATTTGTCTGTAGTAAATTAAAATCTAAGATTGTGAGAAATGCCCGCGTCCCAACCGGGTCATCCGCCTGGCGGCGCGGAGTGAAACCTCGCGGTGCACCCATTTTCGACGGCCGGCCACGCCGGTTCGCGACCCCGCATCGTCGAGATGATGATGCCGGAGGTCGCGGAGAATCTGCCGCCGTCCCGGCGATGCCGTTCGCCGAAGTCTCCGCTCAGCCTAGCTGAACCGGTCAGTTCACGATGGCCTTGATCTGGTTGACTGTGTAGGTCTGGCCGTTGATCGACAGCAGAGGCGGCGTTTGGGTGAGATCCACCGAACTGACCACGCCCTGGATCGCGGTGGAAACAGCCACGGAATTGCCGGAGGTGTCGACGGCGGTGGCGGTCATCCTGTACTGGCCGTTCGGCCACTGCGTGCCATCAGTGCCCTTGCCGTCCCAGACAAAGGGCTGATTGTTGCCGGCGTTGACGGCATAGTTGCCGGTGAAGACGGTCTGTCCGGTGCTGTTGGTGATCGAGACACTGAGGTTGGAATCTTTCGGAAGGCTCATATCCCAGGTGGCTGAACCGTTGGCCAGGGCCGCAGTGGAGCCGTCAACCACTGCGGTCTTGCCGACGAACGTCAGCGCCTGGGTCGATTGCGCGGTCTGCTGCAGCGACACCAGGCTGGTCAGTTGATCGTTGGTCTTGAGCTGCTGTTCGACGCTCGCGAATTGCACGAGTTGCTGGGTGAACTGGTTGGTGTCCAGCGGATCGAGCGGATTTTGGTTCTGCAATTGCGTCGTGAGCAACGTCAGAAACGTCTGAAAGTTTCCGGCGAGCGTGCCGCCGGCCGTCGAGCTCAGTGTCCCCGAAGAACTGGATGACGATGAGCTCGGTGGCTGTGTCGTTCCCGAAACCACCGGGCTGGCCGCGTTGGCTGCTGCTGCTGTCATGTCCGTCTCCTCAGACCCTGATGTCGACGCCGCTGCTCGATCCGAGCACGCGGCCATAGCTTCGACCCGCGACCGAAGCCGGGATCGTGTCGTCTTCGCTGATCACCAGGCGCTGCGCATTGCGCCCTGTGTCGTTGCCGCTGTTCTGCCCGGAAGAGGACTGATCGCGCAGGCTGAATTGCAGGCCGCCATCGCCGGTCTTGAACCCGGCATCGTCGAGCGCGCGCTGCAGCTGGGGGGCGTCCTGGCGCAGCATCGACAGCGTATCCGGCCTTTCCACCGTCAGATGCGAGGTCACCTGGCCGTTGCGATCGACATCGATGCGAACGTCGATACGGCCGAGGTCGGCCGGATCGAGCCGGATCTCGAAGCGGCTCTTGCCGCTCTTGGCCGAGGCGGCGATCTCGAGCGCAAGCCCACTCAACGGCACCGGTGCGTTAGTTGCAGCCGTGACGCTCAGGGGGCCGGCGGGAGCGATCTCGGCCGCCGCCGCTGGAAGAAGCTGCGGCTGGATCGTGCCGGTCACCTGGCTCCCGGCATCCACCGCGTCGGCCGCCGTATTGGCGGTCGCGGTGACCGGCGCACGGTCGTGGGCCGAAGGTGCAGCCGGCGATACCGGATTGGCGGCAGCCTCGACTTTCGCAGTGGCGGCACCCTCAACGCCGGCGGCCGGCTTGGCCGTGGTGATCGCTTGCGCGGCATTGGTCTGCAAGGCCGAGGGCGGTGTGTCCGTCGCGGATGGATCCGGCTTGGCTGAATTGCCGTCCACGGCGCCCGATGCTGCGGTCTTCGCCTGCGTTGCGCTGGGCGCTTTGGGCAGCGTGGCTTTCGGCGCTACCGGCGCCGTCGTGGCGACCGCCGCGGTCAATGCTTCGTCCGTTGCAGCGGTCTGCGTAACCGGCTGTTTGGCGGTCGGAGCGACGGTTGCGCCTGCCGCGGCTTGGGTCGCGGCCTTTCCCGATGCCGCCCCGGCGGCGTCCGCCGTAGCGGCTGCCGCGGCGGTTGCGGCGGATTCGGCATCGACCTTGGCCTGCGCCGATGGCGCAGCCGGCGCGGCGGCAGCCTGAGCGGCGCTGGCTGCGATGGCCGCCGCTGCGATGGCCAGCGGCGCCGTGGCGTCGCCGGTTGCCGGCGGTGCGGCGGGAGCATCCGTCGATATGGTGGCGACCGAAATCGCAACCGCAATCGGGTTTGGCGTCGCTACGGTCGGCTCGCCTTGCTGCGCCGAGGCAGGCTGATCGGTTGCGGAAGCCTTGTCGGAAGCCGGCTTGTCGCTGGTTTTCGCGGCGCCGTCTTTCGTGGCGCCGGACTTCGCCTTGGTCCGCGGCGCCGCAGCGGTGCTGGCGTCGGCGTTGGCGGCCTTCACGTCGGAAGCCTTGGCGTCGGAAGCCTGTTGGGCGCTGGCGTCGCGGTCGTCGGAAGCATTCTGGGCGGCCCGATCAGCGGAGGCGTCGCGCGACCGGGTGTTGCCGGCGCCTGCCGCCGTATCGTCGGCATTGCGCGGCGGGGCGGGTGGCTGCGGCGCTGTAGAGGCGGCGCGATCATTGCCGGTGTCGGCGGGAATGCTGGAGTCGACCAGCGCCCCGAAACTGTCGTTCAGCGACGCCAGGTCGGGCCGCGCGGGTTTGGACTGCGCGTTCTGATAGGACACGCTTGCTGCTGCTTCTGACGTGACACTGAACACGGTGCGCGGCCTTTTCGAAATGAACCTTGACCAGAGATCAGCAAGGACCGGGCCACCCCGGACCGTAAAAAATATCCATATTTTCCAATATCTTACATGATAGTCGGGGGAACTACGGAGCCGCCATGACACCCTTCCTTTCTGCCCGGCGGCAAGATTTGCCGGTTCCGGCCTGCAAAAGCGCCGGGCCGTGATTGCCTGCCGGGAATACGGCCTATATTAAAGAGCGGCTCATCAGCCGTGTCCGGGAAGGCGCGCTCGCCTTGCCGGAACCGCTGCCGGGCTCACTAATCGAGGACGGCTCTTACTCTGCCGCAAAAATCGCTGCCAGATCGCGCGGGGTTCGAAGCCGCCGCGATCGCATCAATGATCGGATCCATGCTCAACAGTCTCGATCTCAAGGGTCGTCCGCAGGACACCAGGGTCGTCGTCGCGATGTCGGGCGGCGTCGACTCCTCGGTGACGGCTGCGCTGTTGAAGTCCGAAGGTTACGACGTTGTCGGCATCACGCTGCAGCTTTACGATCACGGCGCTGCCACCCACCGCAAGGGCGCCTGCTGCGCCGGGCAGGACATTCACGATGCGCGCAACGTGGCCGAGCGGATCGGTATTCCGCATTACGTGCTGGATTACGAGAGCCGTTTTCGTGAATCGGTGATCGACAATTTCGCCGACAGCTACGCGTCGGGCGAAACGCCGGTGCCCTGCATCGAGTGCAACCGCTCGATCAAGTTTCGCGATCTGCTTTCGACCGCGCGCGAGCTCGGCGCCGCCGCGCTTGCCACCGGCCATTATGTCGCGTCGCGCCTGCTGGCCGACGGATCGCGCGCGCTGGTTTGCGCCGCCGACGCCGATCGCGACCAGAGCTATTTCCTGTTCGCGACCACACGCGAACAGCTCGACTATCTGCGCTTTCCGCTCGGCGACATGACCAAGCCGCAGACACGCGAACTGGCGCGCCGCTTCGGGCTGACGGTCGCGGACAAGCAGGACAGCCAGGACATCTGCTTCGTGCCGACCGGGCGCTACACCGACATCATCGGGCGGCTGCGGCCGAATGCGATTGAGCCCGGCGACATCGTCGATCTCGACGGCCGCGTCATCGGCGGGCATCAGGGCATCGTGCATTTCACCGTCGGCCAGCGGCGCGGACTGGGCATCGCCTCCACGGCGCCGCTTTATGTGGTGCGGCTCGATGCGGCCAGCCGGCGCGTCGTGGTCGGTCCGCGCGAGGCGCTGCGGATGGATCGCATCGCGCTGCGCGATATCAACTGGATCGGCGACGGCGCGCTCGATCGCACGGTCGGCGACGGTCTGGAGATGTTCGTGCGGGTGCGATCGACCCGTGCGCCGCAGCCGGCATGGCTGCGCGCTGCCGACGGCGGCTATGAAGTCGAACTCATCGCCGGCGAAGAAGGCGTTTCGCCCGGCCAGGCTTGCGTGTTCTACGACGCACCGTCAGGCCAGGCCCGCGTGCTCGGCGGCGGCTTCATCCAGAGCGCGACCGCCAAGAGCGCGGTGGCCAAGGGCGCGGTGCGACGTCAGCCCGTCATCGAAGCGATGCGCGGGTAAGAAATTTCAGGCAAATAATTTTCAAGGCTGGGCATGGCGTCAGATATCGACCGCGCGGGGGTCGCAAAGGCTTATGGGCGCTGGGCGCCGGTCTACGATCTCGTGTTCGGCAAGGTTTTCGACGCCGGCCGCCAGTCGACCATCGCTGAGGCCGACAGGATAGGAGGCCGGGTTCTCGATGTCGGCGTCGGCACCGGCCTATCATTGTCGGATTATTCGCCGACCACGAAATTATGCGGCGTCGATATTTCCGAGCCGATGCTGCGCAAGGCGCAGCAGCGCGTGCGCGCGCTGGGTCTCAGCAATGTCGAGACGCTTGCGGTGATGGACGCCAAGAATCTGGCGTTCCCGGATTCGTTCTTCGACGCGGTGGTGGCGCAATACGTCATCACCGCGGTACCCGATCCGGAAGCGACGCTGGATGACTTCATCCGCGTGCTGAAACCTGGCGGCGAACTCATTCTGGTCAATCATATCGGCGCCGAGAGCGGCCCGCGCCGTATCTTCGAACTGGCGTTCGCGCCGTTGGCGCGACGGCTCGGCTGGCGGCCGGAATTTCCGTGGGCGCGGCTGGCCAATTGGGCCGCCAAACATGGCGGCGTCACCCTGACCGAGCGCCGCCCGATGCCGCCGATGGGACACTTTTCTCTCATTCGCTACCGCAAGTCCTGATCTCCTCCGGTTCCGAACGGAACTTGCTTGCACGCCGGCCGTTGCTAGGGAATGCGGATCAAACACTCATTCTATATCGTCAGCTTGCTGATGGCCGCGTCCGGGATTGCGAGCGCGCAGTCCCCGCCGGCGGCGGTCACGCCACCGGCCCAAACGGCGCCGCCCGCGCCCGCCAATAATTGTTCGCCGATGCAACCGGTACCGCCGCGGGGCACCATTGCACCGGAAGGCTCGACCACAGGTCAGGCACCCGAGCCGCTCGGCGATAAACTGGCGAAATCCGACGGCGTATTGTGCCCGCCGGCCGGCGTCGATCCGGAAATCCGCGCACCGACTCCCGAGACCGGCGACACGCCGGTGATCCGGCCGCCCGGCCGCCCGAGCGGCGATCCCGCGGCCCGGCTGAAATAGCGTCTGAATGCAGCCACTTGGCGCAGAAGCGGGGTTTGCTTGACATGCCCAAGCGCTGCTTCTTATATGCCGCGCGTTCGCGACTGCGGCAATCAAGGCCGTGATGTCGGATGCCGTGGCGGGGTAGCTCAGCTGGTTAGAGCACGGGAATCATAATCCTGGGGTCGGGGGTTCGAGTCCCTCTCCCGCTACCAGTAATATCAAGCACTTAGTTTTCATTCTGATGTTCCGAAATTCGTCGCACCACATGCCGCACCACGTTTTCGGTTGATAATCTGCATTGGCAAGCTCCTGCGCGCGTCGACCGGAGGCGCACAGATCGAAGGTCGGTGTAGCAATGAGCATTGAACAATAGGCGACGCCCGCTTCCTCTTAATCATCGGGTCCCCGGTTCGAGCCCTGGTGCGCCCACCAAATCGTCTAACAACATCAATAACTTGGACGGAAATTGACACTCGTTCGGTTTCAAAGAAAAAGTTATAAAGACATATAAAGTCTTCTTGCGA
>NZ_JADGRI010000219.1 GCF_017881085.1 Bradyrhizobium sp. | reverse complement strand
GAGGCGCCTTACGGCTGCATCACGATACATTCGAGATTGCCGGCGGTACTTGCGGCTTCCATCGCCTCCGGCAGCGCCGCGAGCGGATAGACGCGCGGGGGGATCGCCCTGATGTCGAGCAGCCCGCTGCGCAACAACCAGGCCTTCATGCCCGTCTCCCTTGATGGCGGCCGCTTTGCGCATCGACGATGTTGCGCTATGGACGGCGGCGTTCCGCAAAACCATAATGTGTTCGCGCTCTTGCGAAAGCCTCGGTGCACCCACTTTCCGACATGCCCACCATGAGTTCCCCGTGACCGTCAAAGCCGTTGTGTTCGACGCCTATGGTGCGCTTTACGACAGCCAGTCGGCTGCCGTTGTCACTGCCCATGGGCGGAAAACATGAGCATTGAATCGGTCCGCGCCTTCTTCGCGGAACAAGCCCCCGACATTGCCGTGATCGAATCTTCGGTGAGTTCGGCGACGGTGGCGCTGGCCGCCGAGGCCTATGGCGTCGAGCCGGGCCGGATCGCGAAAACGCTTTCGCTTCGGGTCGGCGGGCGCGTGGTGCTGATAGTAGCTGCAGGCACCTCGCGAATTGACAACAAGAAGGTCAAGGCGCTGTTCGGGGGAAAACCGAAGATGCTCGGGCTCGACGAGGTCGCCGAGATTACCGGCCATGAGGTTGGCGGTGTCTGTCCGTTCGGACTGAAGACGCCACTGCCGGTCTATTGCGATGTTTCGCTGAAAGCCTTCGCCGAGGTGGTGCCAGCGGCCGGTTCGACCCACAGCGCAGTGCGCATCGCGCCGGCGCGGATGGCCGAACTCGTCAATGCCGAATGGGTCGACGTCTGCCAGCAGCAACCGTAGCGACGGCGCCGTCTACTGGTTGCTGTACGATCTCGACTGCTGGTTACGCCCTCGCGACGCGGTCTGGTCGGGCACACTGTCATTCGATTCAAACACCGCGCGGCACCCGTCGGAGAGCTGCGGCGTGTTTTGCCGCAAGCACGCCGTGATCCGATTGACGTCCGGGATCTGGTCGAAGCACAGACGCCAAACATCGGGCGTGCAGGCCATCTGCTGTTCCATGGTTCCGCGGTTTTCCTGCGCAAAGGCCGTGCCTTCAGCGGCGATGCCGCAGCCGAGCGTTAGCGCAAGGCTCAGGGCAATTTGGTGCACTCGCATGTCCGATCCTTTTCAGCAATTGAGTTGGCGTGCTTATCCCCGCCCACTCAGGCTTCGAAATGAATGGGGCATGGGAAGGTTCGTACCGAACAACAAAATGTGAGATCGGCTGCCCAGATCGCGAGCAACCGGAACCCGCACGTCGCACGCCATTGATGGCGAGGCGAGCCCTACTCCACCCTGCCGATCTTCTTCACCGCCGCGATCAGGCGCGCACTGTCCTCGGCGACGAACTTTGAGAATTCCGGCGCGTCCAGATAGGCCACTGGGCTGCCCGCGGTTTCGAAGGTCTTTGTCACTTCGGGACTTGTCACCGCTTGCGCCATGGCCTCGCGCAGCCGCGTCATGATCGGCGCAGGCAGGGCTGCCTGCGCGAACAGCCCGGCCCAGATGTAGAATTCGACATCCTTGTAGCCGAGCTCCTTGAAGGTCGGCAGATCGGGAAAGCTCGCGATCCGCTCAGCGCCCCAGTTCGCCAGCACGCGCATCCTGCCGTCGTCGACCTGCTGCTTCAGCGTGCCCGGCGCCGACGCCAAGGCCTGCACCGTGCCGCTCATCAGTGCCGTCAGCGCGGGGCCGGCGCCGCGAAACGGGATGTGCAGCAATTTGATTCCGGCGGAGGCTGCGAACATTTCCATCGCCACGTGCAGCGTGCCGTAAGGACCCGAGGAGCCGTAGGGAATCTGGCCGGGGCGATTTTTGGCGTCGTCGACGAAATCCTGCAGCGTCTTCCATGGCGACGAGGCCGGCACCGCAAGCAGCGTCGGATCGGCGAGCACGCGCGCCACGGGGGCGAATTGCGAGACTTCATAGAGCGCGGGCCGGTCGAACAACCGGTCGGCTTCCGGCAGCACCGCCAGCGATGACAGCGTCATCAGCAGCGTGTAGCCGTCGGGCTCGGCGCGCGCCGCCGCGGCATTGCCGATCGATCCGCCGGCGCCGCCGGCACGGTTGTCGACGACAAAGGGTTTTCCCAGAATCTTCTCCAGCGCCTGCGCGACTGGTCGCGCCGCGAGATCGGCCTGACCGCCGGCCGGAAACGGCACGATCATGGTGACATTGTGCGCCGGCCACGCTCCTTGCGCGAATACCGGATTGGATAGCGCGCTTGGCGCCAGCGGGAGTGCCACGGCAGCCTTCAGAATTTCGCGACGGTTCATCAGCAGTTCTCTCCCCCAAAGATTATTCGTTCTTTTGGAGGTAGCCTAACCCGAACCGTAGGGTGGGCAAAGGCGCATCGCGCCGTGCCCACCATTATTCGCCAAAGGCGCCCTGAACGTTGCGCATATCGCCTCCCCAGTCCACGGCCAGAAATCCCCGTTCAACATAGCGATGAAAGCTGCTGTGCGGCCAATCGGCCACGCGCGTGACGTATCCATGCTTCACTGGGTTGAAATGAGTGTAGTCGACATGGCGTTCAAGATCGGCGTCATCGCGAATCGCATGCTCCCAATAGCGGCGCTGCCAGATGCCCTTCTCTCGTTTGTTAACCTTGCTGGCGGATCGCGACCTCGGATCAAGGCCGCGTGAAAACCCGCTCTTAATCAGGCTCCAACGGGTGGAAAAATCGGAGTCACCCTCCGGCAGCGCCCAAACCGCGTGAATGTGATCGGGCAGGACGCAGATCGCGACCGTTTCAAACGGACGGCGTTGTTGGACTGTTCGGTAAGTCTGCCGCAGCCGATCGATCTCATCGACCAGGAGAGCGCTCGGCCGTTCGGCGAGAACGACAGTGAAAAAGAAAATGCTGCCTTTGATTTTGGCTCGAAGATATCGCGGCATGGTGCACCATATCAAAGAAAGCGGGGGGCACGCTTCGCTTTGCCCACCCTACGGAGTCCGTTCCGTCACTTCCGCTTCTTGCCCTTGGAAAAATGCTTGGCGAGAAAATCCGCCAGCACCTCGACGCGGGCGGGGCGCGGGCCGCCGGGGGGCATCACCAGATGCACCGCGCCTTCGGGCTGCTTCCAGTCCTTCAGGATCACTTCGACCTCGCCCGAGGCGATGGCGTCGCCGACGATGAACTCCGGCACATCGGCGATGCCGAGTCCCGCCAGCAGCGCCGGCATCAGCGCCTCGCCATTGTTGACGCGCAGCGGTCCCGCGGGACGCACGCTCGCCTGCTCGCCCTTGGAATTGGTGTAATTCCAGACGCCGGCCGTGGAGAGATAGGCGTAGCCGAGACATCGATGCTGCGCGAGATGCATCGGATGGGTCGGCCGGCCGTAACGCTTGAGATAGCCGGGCGCGGCCACGGTGTAGCGCGGCATCGCGCACAGCCGTCGGGCGATCAGCGACGAATCCGGCAGGCTCGCGATCCGCAGGCCCGCATCAAACCCCTCGCCGATCAGATCCACCATGGCGTCGCTCAAATGCAAGTCGATCGAAACATCCGGATATTGCTCCAAAAACTGCGGCAGGATCGGCGCCACCATTCTGACCCCGAACGTCATCGGCACGGCGAACCGCACCAGCCCGCGCGGGGCCACCGATTGCGCCAACGCCTCGTTCTCCGCCGCCTCCCCGTCGGCCAAGAGCCGCGCGGCGCGCTCGGACAGTTTTTGGCCGGCATCGGTCAAAGCGAGCCGCCGCGAGGTGCGGTTGAACAGCCGCGCGCCGAGCCGCTCCTCCAGCCGGGTGACGGCCTTCGATACCGTGGCCTTGGACAGCGATAGCTCGCTGGCGGCAGCCGCAAATGACCGTAACTCCACGACTTTTGCGAAAATGGCGAGGCCTTCGAAATCCGGAAGTTTTGCCATGCAGGCAATCCCATTAGATCAAATTTGGAAACAATACATTTCCTTAGTTTCTATTTCTAACCTACGCGGAAACGCATATCCAGATGTCAACGAAATCCATTTCAAGGAAAACCCCATGATCGAACTCAGACCATTTGCAAAACTCGGCGGCGCCGATCACGGCTGGCTGAAAGCAAAGCACCACTTCTCGTTCGCCAGCTATTACGACCCCGGCAACATGGGGCATGGCGCGCTGCGGGTGTGGAACGACGACGAGATCGCGCCGAACACCGGCTTTCCCGCCCATCCCCACGCCAACATGGAGATCATCACCTATGTCCGCGAGGGCGCGATCACCCATCAGGACAGTCTCGGCAACAAGGGGCGTACTGAAGCCGGCGACGTGCAGGTGATGAGCGCGGGAAGCGGCATCCGCCACTCCGAATACAATCTGGAGCCGACCAAGACCCGGATCTTCCAGATCTGGATCGAGCCGACCACCGAAGGCGGCCAGCCGACCTGGGGCGCGAAACCGTTCCCGAAATCGGATCGCTCCGGCAAGCTCGTCACCATCGCCAGCGGGTTCAAGGAAGACAAGGACGCACTGCCGATCCGGGCCGACGCGCGGGTGCTCGCCACCACGCTGAAGGCCGGCGAGAGCGCGGAATATGCGCCGCAGTCGTCGCGCAACCTTTATCTGGTGCCGGCGGCGGGTGCGGTCGAAATCAACGGCGTGCGCGTCAACGCCCGCGATGGTGCCGCGATCCGCGACGAAGCGCAGCTCAAGATCACCGCGCTGGAAGATTCCGAACTGGTGCTGGTCGACGCGGCGTAACCGTCAAGCGCACAGGCGTCCCAAAACAACTCGTTGCCATGCGCGGGCTTGACCCGCGCATCCATCCCACTTCGGAGGAGTCTTTCGAAGGCGATGGATTGCCGGGTCAAGCCCGGCAATGACGGTCCTCTTATGTCAACTACCACCCAAACCCTCACGGAGACTACCCATGACAAAAGTTCTCGTTCTCTATTATTCCGCTTACGGTCACATCGAGAAAATGGCGAACGCCGCCGCCGAAGGCGCGCGCGAGGCCGGCGCCACGGTCGACATCAAGCGGGTGCCGGAGCTGGTGCCCGAAGCCGTCGCCAAGGCGTCGCATTACAAGCTCGATCAGGCCGCACCGGTGGCTAAGATCGACGACCTTGTCAATTACGATGCCATCATCGTCGGCACCGGTACCCGCTTCGGCCGGATGGCGTCGCAGATGGCGAATTTCCTCGATCAGGCCGGCGGCCTCTGGGCCAAGGGCGCATTGCACGGCAAGGTCGGCGGCGCCTTCACCTCGACCGCGACCCAGCATGGCGGCCAGGAGACCACGCTGTTTTCCATCATCACCAACCTCCTGCATTTCGGCATGACCATCATCGGGCTCAACTACGGTTTCTCCGGCCAGATGGAGCTCAATGACGTCACCGGCGGCTCGCCCTATGGCGCCACCACGATCACCGGCGGCGACGGCAGCCGCCAGCCCACCGAGAACGAACTCGCGGGCGCGCGCTATCAAGGGCGCGTGATCGCGGAGACCGCCAAAAAGCTTCACGGCTGAACTGCATGGCTGACGCGATACGGGCGGCATTCTCATCCGCGGATGCCGCCCCATCTACCGTTGCGGAGACGACGGACTTCGCCATGATCGAGATTCTCTTTATCTATCAACTGGCACGCAATCCGGTGCGGGCGGTTGCCCGGCGCTGGTGGTGCCGCAGCCTGTTCCGCGCCTCCCGCGGCAAGCGGCGATGTGCGGAATGCACCGGCTTGTGATTTGGCTTTCCCGATAAGCTATTCGTGATCCTCAATTCGGGCCGTCTTGGAACCGGATGGGTCTCGGAGGGTTGGCCCGCGCGCATCCGCGCCCGGAGATCTCAGAAATGACCAGTAAGCCCAACCCCAAAGACAGCAAGAAAAGCCCCGCGCAGCATCCCGGCATGATGGGTGATGGCACCGAGGAGCAAAATCTCGACCAGCCCGGCAACCCCGCCGCCCGCATCAAGAAAGACGAAGTGGACGCCGCCTTCGCCAAGGACGCGAAAAAGTAACGCGCCCATCCCTATTGGCTGCCAGATCGCATATAAAGGCCGGGCCGATCGGGCTCGGCCTTGTCGTGTGAGAACGCCGATGAAAACCTGTTGCGGTGACGCATGAGTGACGCCTCGCAGCCCCCCTCATCGCAAAGCCTTTGGCCTGATTTGCCGACCGCGGCATGGCGCGGCACCTACGAAACGCTGCATCTGTGGACCCAGATCGTCGGCAAGATTCGTCTGGCCCGTACCCCCTGGCTGAACCATTCCTGGCATGTCGCGCTTTATGTCAGCGCACGGGGGCTGACGACATCGCCGATTCCGGACGGCGCGGGGACATTTCAGGTCGACCTCGACTTCATCGATCATGCCTTGCGGATATCGACCAGTGGCGGCGCCAAGCAGGAATTCGCGTTGGCCGGACAATCGGTCGCGGGCTTCTATGCGGCTGTCATGGCCGCTCTCGCAGAGATCGGCATTCACGTCGCCATCGACGAGATGCCGAACGAATTGCCGGATCCGATCCGCTTTTCGCAGGACACCCGGCACGCCAGTTACGACCCGGACGCGGTGCGGCGTTTTTTCCAGATCCTGGCCAACGCCGACCGGGTGTTCAAGCAGTTCCGCACCGGCTTCCTCGGCAAGGCGAGCCCGGTGCATTTCTTCTGGGGCAGCTTCGACCTGGCCGTAACGCGATTTTCGGGCCGGCGCGCGCCGCGTCATCCTGGCGGCGTGCCACATTTATCTGATGACGTCGCGTGCGAAGCCTATTCGCACGAGGTGAGCAGCGCCGGCTTCTGGCCAGGCAGCGGCGCGATCGATTATCCTGCGTTCTATTCCTACGCCTATCCGGAACCGCCGGGCTTCCGCGCCGCGCGGGTGCGGCCGGACGCGGCGTTCTTCAGCGAGGCACTCGGCGAATTCATCCTGCCCTACGATGCCGTCCGCTTGTCGGCGCAGCCGGACCGGGCACTGCTCGATTTCCTGCAAAGCACCTACGAGGCCGCGGCCAATGCCGCGAAATGGGATCGCGATGCGCTGGAATGCGCGCTCGGCCAGCCGCGTGTGGTGCGGCAAGTCTAGCCTTCGAGATCGGCGAATTCGACAACACGGACGCCGCTGCGCACGCAATGCATCATGGGTATCAGGGCCACCTTTCTGCGGTAGCGTTGTCGTAGACAATGGCTATCAACGGAGACGCCGCATCGAGCGCGCCGTACCACGCCGACCCGTGGCCAGTACCAGCCCAGCGCGACGCCGCCTGCCTCCAGTCGTGTACGAACTCGACGCGAAAGGCCGCGGCCCGCGATATTTCTCGGCCCGTTGCGGGCGTCAACCCGTGCTATCCCTTGTCCCGATATGAGACGAAAGGCCGATCCGTTTCCTTTATCTGGCAAGATGAGTGCCCAGGGCAATCGGCGTCGCTTACAGTTAGATAATGTCTGCAATGTATGGCTGATGCGAAACCTAGAGTTTCGTTGGACGCGTTTTCTTCACGCAAAACCGCCACCTACTCCGCCCGAAAACGCTTCAGGAAGGCGCCGCGACCGCACGATGGATTCAGAACCCGTATATCAAGCGCTGTTTCTTGGCGCAGGCGCGCGAGTGCGAGGCGGCTTCGGACAATTCACCCACCTTTTGTATGAAGCGGTCGAAGAGTTCGATCCCGGCAGTTGCACGACGTTAACCTTGACCCGCTCGGAAGGGTCGCTCGCCGATATCTGGCGCGCGGTGGGGTCGGCACGGAACGTGGTCAGCAACTTCCCCATCTTGGCCTGGAAGCGCGTGATATTCCGGCCGCTCGCGGCGCTCTTGATAGCGCGGCTGCGCGGGCGGCGCGTGATCCTGCTCCAGCATGAATGGGCCGGCCTGCACTGGCTGCGCCGCATCGCTTATCTTCCGGCGTTGCTGCTCGCCGACACCATCGTGATGTTCTCTCCGTTGGTGCGGCGCGGACTCGCCGACGACTGGCTGGCCGGCTGGACAGCCCGCAAATGTGTGCTGGCACCTCTGCCGCCGAACATCGAAGCTCCCCCTGGGATCGCCGACTCCAGATTGCGGCAGCGGCTCGCCGCTGCACGGAAGGAGGGACGGCTGGTGATCGGCTATTTCGGATCGATCTACCCCGGCAAGCAGCCGAAGGCGCTGCTCCGGATCGGCGCGATCCTCAGGGACCGCGGGCAGAACCCGCTCATCGTGTATGTTGGCTCATTCATCCAGGGCACCGACAACGTCGAGCAGGAGTTCTACGCCCGCGCCGCCGAACTCGGCATCATCGACGATGTCATCGTCAGCGACTATGTCGCGTCCGACCATGAGGTGTTCGGCCTGCTCAGCCAGATCGACGCCTTCTGCTATCTGCTCGATGAGGGGCTCACCGCGCGGCGTTCCGGCATTCTCGCCTGCGCCCAATCCGGGCGTCCCGTGATCGTCACCGGCCCGGCCGAGCCTGACGAGTTCGACCATCACCCGCGTTTCAAGGAATTGATCGATCGCGGCGCGATCGTGGTGGTTGCCCGTGGATCGGACGACGAGGCCTATGCCGACAGGATCGTCTCGGCGCTGAAATGGCCGTCGGTGCAGGCGCCGTTTGATTTCGACGGCTGGTGGCTGGATATCGCGCTGGCCCTGCGGACGCAGTTCGGAAGCCTCATTCCCTCGCCCGGAACCGCGCCAGATGCAGCCCAAACACCGCCAGCAGAAACGTGAACCAAGTGGGATCGGCGCGATCGAGAGAGAAAATCGGGGCGCTACGGGCCCGGCGCGGCCGCAACCATTCCGGCGGTGGCGCGTTGCTCGATCTCAACCTTTTTCCGGGAGTTGAGACATGGCTGATCCCTCGCTGATCAAGGAGCATATGGACGTCATTTCGTCGGATCGAAAAACCGTCGGAAAGGTCGACCACCTCGAAGGCACCGACAAGATCAAGCTGACCAAACAGAGCTCGCCCGACGGCCAGCACCATCACTTTATCCCGGTGTCGTGGGTCGACCACGTCGACCAGCATGTGCACCTCAACAAGACAGGCGCCGAGGTCACCTCGCACTGGCAGCATGGCCGGCAGTAATCGATCGGCGTGCCTTGGCTCGCGTCAAAATGTGTGTATCATCGGGGCCTGAAGGGAATGCGATGCATCCGGCCGCCAACCTGCAATTCGAACGCTCGGTACGTGAATTCGCGCGGTGGCGCGCAGTCCCCGAGCAAGCCAGATCGCCCGCCCCGGCATGGTGGTGGGGACCGGCGCTTGAGGTGGTTTGCGTGCGGCAACCGATGCCGGCCGACTGGTGCGCCCGACTCGAATTGCCCGATGGCTCCACG
>NZ_JADGRI010000218.1 GCF_017881085.1 Bradyrhizobium sp. | reverse complement strand
AGGAGAATTACTGAAGTCTTGCGCATCATCCGCGAACCTTTTCGCCTTCATTTGCGGCCCACCATGGGCCTGGATCGATTGGAGTGCCGTCCTTACGGAACTCGACATAGAGCACGGGCTGGCTCGCATTGGTCGCGAGAATGGATGCGACCTGGGACATCGTTCCCATGGTCGCGACCGGCTCCCCCGTAAGTACAAACTGGCCGATGTTAACCGAAATGCGCTCCATCCCGGCGATCAACACATGATACCCGCCACCGGCGTTGAGGATCAAGAGTTGTCCGTAGCTGCGGAACGGCCCGGCGTAAACAACCCAGCCGTCACACGGTGTTGTGACCTGGGCCCCCGGCCGGGTTGCCAAAGAAATGCCCTTTTCGACGCCCCCCGCGCCATCGGAACCGCCAAAATCGCGAATCTTGACGCCGTTAACCGGCAACGCGAACAAGCCTTTGGCGGAGGCAAAGGCGACGGCCGGGCTCAGCCGGGCGGGGTCCTTCAGCGCCCCCAGGTTCGGCTTGCCATTGAGCATGGCGGGCGCCCCCTGCAGGTCGGCGGCTACAGCCGCCTTCGCGGCGCTCTTCAGATCCTGCTCCATTTTGGCGATCAGGCCTTGCAGGGTGTCGACCTGCTGGGACAGCGTGATGGCGCGTGCGCTTTCCGCGGCCATGTCTTTTTCGATCGTACTCTGCTGGCGCTGCCGTTCGTCGACCAGGGCGGCGAGCCGGGCCTGGTCGTTCCCGAGCTTGTCACGGTCGGCGGCAAGCCGGTCCCGCTCGGTGGCGATGGTCTTGCGAAGCGTTACCAGCTCGGTGAGGTCGCCGGTTAGTTTTTCCGCACGGGCCCGCAGTTCCGGCACCACCGCGCCGAGCAGCATGGCGGTGCGCAGCGACTGCAATGCGTCTTCCGGCCTGACCAGCAAGGCCGGCGGCGTTCGCCGTCCCGCGCGTTGCAGCGCGGCCAGCACCTCGACAATCTCGGAACGGCGCGAATTGAGCGAGCTGCGGATTTGCTGCTCGCGCGAATCCAGCGGGCGCAGCCGCGCTTCGGCATCGCCGATCCTGGTCTCGACGCTGCGCACCTGTGCGGCGATGTCGATCAACTGCTGATTGAGCTTGCTGCGATCCTGACCGATCGCCGCGATATCGGATTTCAGCTTCTCTTGCGCTTCGGCCGCGCTCTTTTGCTGGGCGCGCGCGGCTTCCAGCTCCTGCTCGCGCTGCTTGATGGCGTCGGACGAAGCGGCTGTCGTCTGGGGCGTCGAAGCTGCGACCTGCGCGGCGGCGGGCGACAGGCCGAGACTTGCAAAGCCCGCCGACAACAAGGCGATCGAAAGCGGAATACGGCCGGAAACGGGTCGGACGGAAACGGGCCGGCCGCGGCCGGTGGTGTCAGGGTAGGAGTGAATGGTCCGCGTTGGCTGCATCGAAATTGGTCGGTGCTCTCTCAAATGCTTGTGGCTGGCGCGGCTTACGCGCGGTGATACGGATGGCCGGCCAAAATGGTCGCGGCGCGATAAACCTGTTCCAGAAGCATGACGCGAACCATTTGATGCGGCCAGGTCGCCGAGCCGAACGCCATCCTCAACTTTGCATTGCGCCGCAAATCGGGCGAAAGTCCGTCCGCGCCGCCGATTGCAAAAATAGTGTTGGCAACTTGCTCATCCCGCCAGCGGCCCAGATGCCGGGCAAAAGCTGCGCTGTCGACATTATCGCCGCGCTCGTCCAGCGCCACCAGCACGGATTTTTGCGGAATTGCGGCCGAAATCGCCGCGGCTTCCTCGGTCATGCGGGTCGCGGCATCGCGCGCGCGGCTTTCGGGAATTTCATGGATCTCGAGGCCGCGGAAGCCGAGCTTGCGGCCGATGTCGTCGAATCGCTCGCGATAGCGCTCGGTCAGTTCCCGCTCCGGGCCCTGCTTCAGCCGGCCGATTGCAATGACGACAAGGTGCATGAGCGCAAGATTAGCATGCGCTCAAGCCGATTCGCATCGGCTCGTCCGTCAGATCGCCTTCGCCGCCGTCGGGCCCTGCGTCCACAACCGCTCGAGATTGTAGAATTCGCGAACCTCGGGTCTGAATACGTGCACGACCACATCGCCGGAATCGATCAAGACCCAGTCGCAATTGGGCAAACCCTCGATGTGGAGGTTCTTGATTCCGGTTTCCTTCAGGGCTTTCGCGACATTTTCCGCGATCGCGCCGACGTGCCGGTTGGCCCGGCCGGAGGTGACGATCATGTAGTCGGAAAATGCAGATTTGCCGCGAAGGTCGATGGTGACCGTTTCTTCCGCCTTCATATCGTCGAGGCGGGAGAGGATCATATTCAGCGTCTTGTCGGCGTCGGGTTGCGCCTTCAAGGCTGCAGCTTGTGTCGATGTTTTACGCGCGGTTTTGGGTGACGCTTTGGAAACCTTGGGTAAAACAGACTTGGACAATACAGATGTGGCCAGGGACCATTCCTTTCACTGTATCGCGGGCACCGAATCTCGGCAGCCCACGGGCTATACTACGCATGTGGGGTTAAGGGTTTCAATATTCCAGTGATGCACCCCCGTCACTTTGTCTTCCAGCTGCCGTCCGGGTTCCGCAGGCCGGTCGACGACAGGCTCAGCTTCATGCCCGTGAGAAACACCCAGGCCGGCGCGCGGAGGTCGGCGAGCCTGCCGGCCTGGTTTTCAGGCAGCCGATAGCGCGCCAGCGCCTGCGCAGCGGGTGCGGCAAGCGCGCGAAAACTTTGCGGTGGACGGTCGATCACTGCAATCGGCACCTCGGACGCGATGCGCCGCCAGTTTTGCCAGCGATGAAACTGCGCGAGATTGTCAGCGCCCATGATCCAGACCAGGCGCAGCCCGGGAACGCGGCGGCGCAGATAAGTTATGGTGTCAACAGTGTATCGGGTTCCGATGACGGATTCGAGACAGCTGATGTCGATGCGCGGATCGTGAGCCATTTGGCGCGCAGCTTCTGCGCGTTGTTCGAGATCGCGCAAGGCGCCACGCTCCTTGAGCGGATTGCCGGGGGTCACCAGCCACCACACCCGGTCCAGCTTCAGCCGCTTGATCGCAAACAGGCTGATGGCGCGATGCGCGTCATGCGGCGGATTGAACGAGCCGCCGAGCAGCCCGATGCGCATGCCGTTGCTGTGGAGCGGGATGGCCTGAGCGAGAGATGGCAACGCGACCGGAGCTGACTTCAACGGAGCCACCGCGGGCGCAATGCTTTCTTGTCGCTTGAAAGCGCCCTGCCGCTCACGGCCTCGTCTGCCCGGTGCCGTGGACGCGGTATTTGAAGCTGGTCAGTTGCTCGGCGCCGACCGGGCCGCGGGCGTGGAATTTTCCGGTGGCAATGCCGATTTCCGCGCCGAAGCCGAATTCGCCGCCATCGGCGAACTGGGTCGACGCGTTGTGCAGCACGATCGCCGAATCGACTTCGTTGAGAAATTTGCGGGCGGCGGCTTCGTCCTCGGTCACGATCGCATCGGTGTGATGCGAACCGTGGTTGTGAATGTGCGCGATCGCCTCGTCGACGCCGTCGACCACCTTGGCGGTGATGATGGCGTCCTCATATTCGGTATCCCAGTCTTCGTCGGTCGCCGGCTTCACCCTGGCATCCGTGCGCTGCACGGCGTCGTCGCCGCGCACTTCGCAGCCGGCATCGATCAACATTTCGACCAGCGGCTTCAGCGTCGCCGCCGCGCCGGCGCGATCGACCAGCAATGTTTCGGCCGCGCCGCAGACGCCGGGGCGGCGCATCTTGGCGTTCAGCACGATCGATTTCGCCATTTCGAGATTGGCGGCGGAATCGACATAGACGTGATTGACGCCTTCCAGATGCGCGAATACAGGCACCCGCGCTTCGGCTTCGACGCGCGCGACCAGGCTCTTGCCGCCGCGCGGCACGATCACGTCGACGCCGCCGTTCAGTCCGGTCAGCAGCAGGCCCACCGCCGCACGGTCGCGGGTCGGCACCAGCGTGATCGAGGCCTCGGGCAGATCGGCCTCGCGCAAGCCCAGCACCAGGCAATCGTGGATCGCGCGGCAGGAGCGGAAAGAGTCCGAGCCGCCGCGCAGGATGACGGCGTTGCCGGATTTCAGGCAGAGCACGCCGGCGTCGGCGGCGACGTTTGGGCGGCTTTCGAAAATCACGGCGACGACGCCGAGCGGCACGCGCACCCGCTCGATCACCATGCCGTTGGGGCGCTGCCAGCTCTCGGTCACGATACCGATCGGGTCGGGGATGTCGCGCACGGTCGCGATGCCGTCGGCCATGGCATCGATGCGTGCCTGCGTCAGCGTCAGCCGGTCGATGAAGGCGGCAGTGGCTCCGCCGGCGCGCACTTCCGCGACATCCTCGGCGTTGGCCGCAAGAATCGTGGCCGCGCTGGCGCGGATGGCGCGCTCCATCGCCTGCAGCGCCTCATTCTTCTGGTCGGGGGACGCAAGCGCCAGCACCCGCGCGGCGGCGCGCGCGCGGGCGGCAAGCTCGCTCATCAGGGCCGGCAAATCGGGATTGCCGTCGATGGCTTTCAGCGGCGCGGACATATCGGTTCCAACCCCAGGTTAAGGCGATGTCCTAGCACGGAAATCGCCGTTTTGCGAAGTGCGGCGGGGGCATGGCTGGCGGGCGGCGCTGCCCTTTGGACCCGCGGCCAGCTCGGCCAATGGCCTAGTTTTGCGAAAATGCCCCGCTCGGGCCGACCACGAGATCGTCGCGGTGGATCATTTCGGCGCGTCCGCTGACGCCGAGGATGGCCATCACGTCGCCCGACGAGCGGCCCCTGATTTTCTCGGCATCCTCGGCGTCATAGGCGACAAGCCCGCGGCCGATTTCATGGGTGTCGGGGCCGCGCACCACCACCGCGTCGCCGCGCGCGAACTGGCCGTCGACCCGGATCACGCCCGCCGGCAACAGGCTCTTTCCCGCGCGCAGCGCGCTGACGGCGCCGGCGTCGATGGTCAGCGTGCCCTTCGGCTCCAGCGAGCCGGCGATCCAGCGTTTTCGCGCGGTGACGGGATTGGCGGGAGTCAGGAACCAGGTGCAGCGGCCGCCGTCGGCGATCGCCTGCAGCGGATGCTCGATCTTGCCCGACGCGATCAGCATGTGGGTGCCGGCGGTGGTCGCGATCTTCGCCGCCTCGATCTTGGTGCGCATGCCGCCGCGCGACAGTTCGGATTCCGCCGCCCCCGCCATCGCCTCGATCTCGGAGGTGACGCTCTCCACGATCGGGATCAGTTTTGCGTCGGGATTGCTGCCCGGCGGCGCCGTATAGAGACCATCGATATCCGACAGCAGGATCAGCAAGTCCGCGCTCGCCATGGTGGCGACGCGGGCGGCGAGGCGGTCATTGTCGCCGTAGCGGATTTCATTGGTGGCAACCGTGTCGTTCTCGTTGATGACAGGCACCGCGCGCCATTCCAGCAGCTTGGCGATGGTCGAGCGCGCATTGAGATAGCGGCGGCGCTCCTCGGTGTCCTGCAGCGTCACCAGGATCTGCCCGGCGCCGATGCCGTGATGGCCCAGTACCTCCGACCAGGTTCGCGCCAGCGCGATCTGGCCTACCGCCGCGGCGGCCTGGCTCTCCTCGAGTTTCAGGGTGCCGCGCGGCAGTTTCAAGCGGCTGCGGCCGAGCGCGATCGAGCCCGACGATACGATCAGGAGTTCGCGGCCTTCGCCGTGGAGTTTTGCCAGATCGGCGGCCAGCGCCGTGAGCCACGCCCCCCGCACCTCGCCCGCGTCGGAATCGACGAGCAGCGACGAGCCGACCTTGACGACGATACGGCGGAATTTCCTTAGAGTGGGGCGGGCCATGGACGTGGTTCGTGGGGATCCCGTGACAGCAATACGCGCCGCTTGCGTGATTGGGAAGTGGCGCAAAGGCCTATGAAGTGGTCGCCGGCGCCCATGGTTCGGCCTGCGCCGCGCCCTTGGCCTTGACCGACACCGGGGCCTCGCCGATCACCGCGACCAGGGCGCGCAGCGCTTCCTTGACGCCCTCGCCGGTGACGCCCGACATCAACAGCGGCGTCTTCCCCGCGGCGCGCTTCAGCCGGTCCTTCTGCTTCTTCAACTCGTCCGCCGTCACGGCGTCGATCTTGTTCAGCGCGACGATCTCGATCTTGTCGGCGAGATGGCCTTCATAGGCGTCGAGTTCGGTCCGCACCGTCTTGTAGGCCTTGCCCGCATGTTCGCAGGTCGCGTCCACCAGATGCAGCAACACCCGGCAGCGCTCGACATGGCCGAGAAAGCGGTCGCCGAGACCGGCGCCTTCATGCGCGCCTTCGATCAGGCCGGGAATATCCGCCAGCACGAATTCGCGGCCATCGGAATTCACCACGCCGAGCTGCGGATGCAGCGTCGTGAAGGGATAATCGGCGATCTTCGGTTTCGCCGCGCTGACCTTGGACAGGAACGTCGACTTGCCGGCGTTGGGCAAGCCGACCAGGCCGGCGTCCGCGATCAGTTTCAGCCGCAGCCAGATCCAGCGCTCCTCGCCCTCTTGTCCGGGATTGGCGTTGCGCGGCGCGCGGTTGGTGGAGGTCTTGAAATGCGCGTTACCGAACCCGCCATTGCCGCCTTCGGCGAGCACGAATTTTTCGCCGAGCGTGGTGAAGTCGTGGATCAGCGTTTCGCGGTCCTCGTCGAATACCTGCGTTCCCACCGGCACCTTGAGCATGATCGGCTTGCCGTTGGCGCCATGGCGGTCCTTGCCCATGCCGTTGGTGCCCTTCTGGGCCTTGAAGTGCTGCTGATAGCGATAGTCGATCAGCGTGTTCAGCCCGTCGACCGCTTCGATGATGACGTCGCCGCCGCGTCCGCCATTGCCGCCGGAGGGGCCGCCGAACTCGATATACTTCTCGCGGCGGAACGCCACGCAGCCGTTGCCGCCGTCGCCGGAGCGGATATAGACCTTGGCTTCATCGAGGAATTTCATGGCCCATAGGTATGTCAGAGGGGTCGGCGCGGCAACCTCTGAGCTTGGTAAATATCGCGAAAGTTGAGTATTTCAGGGCTTTGGCGGGGCTCGAACGACGATCCCGCCGGTGTGCTGCAAGGTTAAGGCAACTTAACACCGCTGTCTGGCGCGACGGCTATTGGGGCCGGCGCCGGATCAGAAATTTCTGCACCCCTTCCAGCACCAGTTCGCGGCGCTGGTTGAACACGGTGGAGCGCAGCGTCACCACGCCGGTCGAGCGGCCGGGCTTAAGCTCCGTCACTTCGAGCGCCGGATAGATCGTGTCGTCGGCGTAGACCGGCTTGAGAAACCGGCTCGACTGTTCGAGGAAGCCGACCAGCGATTCCTCCACCATGTAGGGAAACAGTCCGGCTCCCGGCGCGGTGTGGACCAGGGTCTGGAAACCATGGGCGAGCAGGTTCGGCATGCCGCGGGCGCGGCAATATTCGACGTCGTAATGCACCGGATGGGTATCGCCGCTCGCGGTCTGAAACGCGGCAAACACCGCCGACGTCATGGTGCGGCTCGGGATCACAAACCTCTCGCCGAGCGTAAAATCCTCGAACCAGCGCTGTTCCGGCACCATGCGGTGGCTTGCGGGATCGAACTCGGTCATGGCTGGGGTTCCTTTGCGCGTCGTCGATCCGTATCGCAGAGGTCGTGCGGCGGCAATCGATTCCACAGACTCCGTCATTCCGGGGCGCGCGAAGCGCGAACCCGGAATCTCGAGATTCCCCGATGTGCAATGCACATTGGAGGCCTGGTCCGTCGGACCATCCCGGAATGACGCTGGAGAGCTTCCTGGCAAACTGATATGCGAACGCTGACGCTCACCGCACCGAAAGCTTCATGAGCATCTTCACCAAAATCTCCACCGCCGCCGACGAGCGTTCCGCGCGCCTCGCCGGCATCGGGCTGATGCTGCTGTCGATCTTCATGTTCTCGTTCGGCGATGCGCTGGGCAAGTTCATGGTCGCGACCTATTCGGTCGGGCAGTTGCTGTGGCTGCGCGCCTGCGCGGCGCTGATCGTGCTGCTGCCGATGATCTGGCGGCATCGCGGGGAGTTCTTGCGCCTCGAGCGGCCGTGGCTGCAATTGCTCCGGGTGGTGCTCTCCACCATCGAAGTCGCGGCGTTTTTTCTGGCCACCGTCTATCTGCCGCTCGCCGACGTCATCACGTATTATCTTGCCTGTCCGATTTTCGTCACCGCGCTGTCGGCGGTCGTGCTGCGCGAGCATGTCGGCTGGCGGCGCTGGAGCGCGGTCCTGATCGGGTTTGGCGGCGTGCTGATCGCGCTGCGTCCGTCGGCGCAAACGGTCAGCTGGCCGGCGACGATCGCGCTTGGCGGCAGCCTGTCGTTTGCTGTCCTGATGCTGATTACGCGCTCGTTGCGGGCAACGCCCGATATCGTGCTGGCGTCGTCGCAATTCGTCGGCACCTTCGCGCTCGGCGCGCTGATGTCGCCGTTCGGCTGGGTCACGCCCGGCATCGGGAGCCTCGGCCTGTTTGCCGCGGCCGGCTGCATTTCGGTGAGCGCGCTGTTGTGCGTCAACCGCTCGCTGAAGCTCGCCCCGGCAAGCGTCGTGGTGCCCTATCAGTATTCGATGATCGTCTGGGCTGTCATGTTCGGCTATCTTGTCTTCGGCGACGT
The DNA here is from genome assembly GCF_017881085.1 of Bradyrhizobium sp. Lineage (GTDB taxonomy): Bacteria > Pseudomonadota > Alphaproteobacteria > Rhizobiales > Xanthobacteraceae > Bradyrhizobium. The sequence continues at coordinate 710 of NZ_JADGRI010000218.1, read as the reverse complement.
ACCGCGGGTAGCGACGATCGCGGGCGCGGCGATCATCATCGGCGCCGGGCTTTATATTTTCCTGCGCGAACGGAAGCTCGGACGCGACGAGGCGATGGCCAGTCCGCCGGTGTAATTGGGAATCCATAACGTCAGAGTGGTCGTCGGGCCCCGCTTCGGTGCGCGTTCCCGACTCCAGTCGGGCGTTGCGGCATTTCCGAAAAATGCACCACAAGCGGAAGTGGTCGATTGTCCAGCGCTTGATATCATCCAGGTCACCTTGGAGGTTTCCTATGAAAAACCCTCAGCCAACAACGACACCGGTACCCCCGCATGTTCAATTGATCCAGTCAATCGCGTCACTTTGGCGGTGTGCCGGTCACTTCCGGTCTCCGCCGATTAGCGGACATTCCCAGGGCCAGTCGGCATGTCTCAAGGGTGCCCAGGATCGGAAGTCGCGGTTCATAGTTCAAGTCACGGGGCAAAGGCCATCCGACCCGCATCAACACGATTTTGCGGCATTACGAGACCCGTTGCCGGTTAGCCATTGCATACGAGGAAGCCTTGGCAGAGATCGAGCTGGCTAATTCGTTCTCGGCGGCCAACGCCGGGCCGCCAACCAGCCCGCCAGAGGCGCGCCAAAGGCCAGGCACCACATGAATTGTGCAACGAATGGAGCGACGGCGGCCATCACCGTTGCGAACACGAGTGCGAAGACCGGAAAGACCGCG
>NZ_JADGRI010000447.1 GCF_017881085.1 Bradyrhizobium sp. | reverse complement strand
ATTGATGAAATCGGTGAAATGCGGGCGCTGCGGGTGGCGCGCCACCAGCGTTTTCTGCCACGGCGTCAGGTTGGCGTAGAGCTCGGTGAGCGCCTGCGCCGCCTTGTCCTCGATGCGCGCGATCTCGTCGCCGATGTCGCTGCCGGTAGCGGCCAGCGCACGCAGTTCATCGACCTTGGATTCGAGTTCGGCGACGGGCTTTTCGAAATCGAGGTAAGAGCGCATGAGATCCGGCATCAAATGAATATAGGGGTGAACGCGCCTGAGGGCGAAGCGGGCCTCCTCCGCGCGAATAAGGCGTGTATCTTCAATTGCTTGGCGCGAAATCCGGGGCGAGATCCGATCCCGTCTTCCGAGTGCGCGCCGAAGTGTCGCGGGTGTGAGACGGCTCTTTCGGGTGAGACGGCGCGGAAGTCAAGGCGGCAGCGCGGCCGTTACTTCTCCGCCAGTGGATGCAGGTCGCGCACCAGGCTCTTCAGGCGCTCCTCCACCACATGGGTGTAGATCTGCGTGGTCGAGATATCGGTGTGGCCGAGCAGCGTCTGCACGATGCGCAGATCGGCGCCGTTGTGCAGCAAATGGCTGGCAAAGGCATGGCGCAGCACATGCGGCGAGACCAGCCGCGGCGCCAGACCCGCCGCGGCCGCGAGCTCCTTCAGGTCGCGCGCGAAATGCTGCCGGGTCAAATGTCCGCTCTCCCCGGACGAGGGAAACAGCCATTTCGGGCTTGCGACGTTCTTCTTCACGGGCTTGGCCGCTTCCATCGCGGCGAGGTAATCGGTCATCGCCTGCCGCGACGCCTCGTTCAGCGGCACCAGCCGTTCCTTGTTGCCCTTGCCGCGCACCACGATCATGCGGGCCTCGTGGCGGGCCGCCGCGCGCGGCAGCGATACCAGTTCGGATACCCGCAAGCCGGTGGCGTAGAGCACTTCCAGCAGGCAGTACAAGCGCATCGCACGAAGCCGCCGCGGCGCAGTTGTTTCCGGCGCCTCGCCCAGCGCCTCGCTTAGTGCCTTGGCGTGCGTCAGCAGCCGATCGACATCGGCGATCGACAGCACTTTCGGCAGGCCGCGGCCCCGCTTCGGCCCCGACAGGATCGCGGCCGGATCGTCACCGCGAATCCGCTCGTTGAGCAGAAAGCGATACAGGTGCCGCATCGCCGACAGCCGCCGCGCCACGCTCGACGACTTGAAGCCGCGCCGGTCGAGGTCGGCGAGGTAGTCGCGCAAGCCTTGCGTTTGCGCGCCGGCAAAGTCCTGCCCGTCGCGGGCCAGGAATTCCGAAAAATCGGTCAGGTCGCGGCGATAGGCGTCAAGCGTGTTGGGGCCGGCGCCCTGTTCCGCCGCGAGCATATCGAGGAACAGGTTGATCAGTTTGGCGTCTGAGGTCTTTGCGTCTGAGGTCCTGGAGCGCATCCGTCCACCCTAGCGCCTATTTCTTGAGGAACTTGTCTGGAGGAACGGTGACGATCATTTCCCGCGGTTTCGGGTTGACGAAGTTCGCCAGCGCGAAAATCACGCCATAGACGATCCCGACGATCACGGCGACGACCGTCAGAAAGCGGAACAGGCTGGGCATGCGTGAGCCTCAGGCGGCGAATTAACCATTGGATGGGGCCCGACTACCAACATGTTCGCCCCTTCGTTGCAAGTCTCTCTGGCAACGGTGTCGGCGGGGGTAGTATAGGTGGCGCGGAACGCCGCAATTCCTGCGGCGATTGAGCCAATTCGATGCCCGAGACCGCCTCGTCGCCGGCCAGTACCACCGCATCCCCCGAGGCCGAGATCATGGCCGCGCTGGGGCCGCGGTCGATCGTGCTGGTTGGGATGATGGGGGCCGGCAAATCCACCATTGGACGGCGGCTGTCGGCGCGGCTGCGGCTGCCGTTTCTCGACGCCGATACCGAGATCGAGGCGGCGGCCGGCATGTCGATCCCGGATATCTTCGAGACCCATGGCGAGCCGCATTTCAGGGACGGCGAGGCGCGGGTGATCGCGCGGCTGCTCGACAGTGGCCCGGCCGTGCTTGCAACCGGCGGCGGCGCCTTCATGCGCGAGGAGACCCGCGATCGCATTCGCGACAAGGCGGTTTCGATCTGGCTCAAGGCCGATGCCGATATCATCATGAAACGGGTGAAGCGGCGCGCCGACCGCCCGCTGCTGCAGACCGCCGATCCCGCGGCCACCGTCGGGCGCCTGATCGAGGAACGCGAGCCGGTCTATCAATGCGCCGATATCACGATCTGGTCGCGCGACGTGCCGCACGAAAAGATCGTCGATGAATGTATCGAGGCCCTGCACGGCCGGCTATGCGGCACCGCCACGAACGAAGCATCGAACACGCTGAGCGCCACGCCATGACCGCGCCGTTAAAGCATTCCGATTCCGTTACCGTCGAAGTCGCGCTCGGCGATCGCGCCTATGACATCGTGATCGGCCGCGACGTGCTGCAATCGCTGGGGGGCCGAATTGCCGCCTTGCGGCCCGGGGTCCGCACCGCCATCGTCACCGACCGCAATGTCGCAAGACACTGGCTCGACAAGACGGAAAGCTCGCTGGCGCAGGCCGGCATCGCCACGTCGCGCATCATTGTCGAGGAGGGCGAAGGCTCGAAGACCTATGCCGGCCTTGAGAAGGTTTCGGAGGCGCTGATCGCGGCGAAGATCGAGCGCAACGATCTGTTGATCGCGCTCGGCGGCGGCGTGGTCGGCGATCTCGCGGGGTTTGCGGCGGCGATCCTGCGCCGCGGCGTCGATTTCGTGCAGGTGCCGACCTCGCTGCTGGCGCAGGTCGATTCCTCGGTCGGCGGCAAGACCGGGATCAATTCGCCGCAGGGCAAGAACCTGCTCGGCGCGTTTCACCAGCCGGTGCTGGTGATTGCCGATACCGCGGTGCTCGACACGCTTTCGCCGCGCCAGTTCCGCGCCGGCTACGCCGAAGTCGCCAAATACGGCGTGCTCGGTGACGAAGCGTTCTTCGCCTGGCTCGAAGCCAATCATCGCGACATCTTTTCCGGCGGCGCCGCCCGCGAGCACGCCATCGCCACCTCCTGCCGCGCCAAGGCCGCGGTCGTGGCGCGCGACGAGCGCGAGACCGGCGAGCGGGCGCTGCTCAATCTCGGCCACACCTTCGGCCATGCGCTGGAGGCCGCTACCGGCTTCTCTGACCGGCTGTTCCATGGCGAGGGCGTCGCCGTCGGCATGGCGCTGGCGGCGGAATTTTCCGCACAACTCGGGATGATCGGGCCGGACGCCGCCGCGCGGGTCAGCCATCACCTTGCCGAAGTCGGCCTGCCGACCCATCTGCAGGATATCGCGGGATTTGCCCAGGAAGGGCTGGCGGATGCCGACGCGCTGATGGCGCTGATGGCGCAGGACAAGA
>NZ_JADGRI010000217.1 GCF_017881085.1 Bradyrhizobium sp. | reverse complement strand
CCGTTGCGCGAGGTGACGTCGTTCATGGCGGAGACGAAGTCGGCGACGCGGGTGACGAGCGCACGCTCCAGCGAGTTGAGGTTGTCGTGGGCGCCGGTCAGCACTTCCTGCAGCAGGATATTGCCTTCGCGCAGCCGCTCGAACAACGCGACCGTGTCGGTGCGCAGGATCTTGCTGGTTTCCTGCATCTCGGTGACCGCAGCGATCGAGACCTGGCGCGACTGGTCGATCGCCGTGCGCGAGGACTGCTCCAGCTCCTTCAACGACTTGCTGACGGCATTGGTGGCGAGTTCGCCGGCGGAAGTGATGGTCCGCGCGACATCGGAGCCGTGGCCCAGCAGCGAGTGCGAGAAGGTCTGGCCGCGGGTCTCGATCGATTTCAGCGCGTCGGAGGTGACGCGGTCGATATCGACCGTGAGCTGGTTGGTCTTGGCGCCGATCGCCTCGACCAGCGTGCCGCGCTTGCCGTCGATCATCTGCGCCAGGCGATCGGTCTGCTGCTGGACGTAGGTGACGATTTCGTCGGACTTGCCGGTCATGGTCGAGCCGAACAAGCCGCTGGCGGCGAGAACCGAACGTTCGACTTCCGCCGAAGTCGACTTGACCTTGGAGGCGACTTCGTTCGATGCGGCCACGAGCGCGCTCTGCGCATTGAGCGCGCTGGTCTGGATATTGTCGGTGGTGTTCGCGGTGACCGTGGCGAGCGACCGCTCGATCTCCGTCGAGATCGACCTGATCTGGCTGGCGGCGTCCGCAGAAGCGGCCACCAGCGTGGTCTGGGCCTCGCGTGCGCCGGCGACGATCGCTTCGGCGGTGGACGTTCCGGCGATCGACAGCGAGCGTTCGATGTCGGCGGAAAGCGTCTTGGCGTGGTTGGCGGCCTCGGATGACGCCGTGACCAGCGTGCTTTGAAGTTCCCGCGCGCTGCCGAGGATCGATGCGGCGGTGGCATTGCCCGCGGCCGAAAGCGTGCGCTCGACGTCGCTGGAAAGCGATTTGACCTGGTTGGCGGCATCCGCGGAGGCGGTGACCAGCGTCGTCTGCACCTCGCGCGCACCTCCAAGGATCGAGGCGGCTGTGGCGGCGCCGGCCGCCGAGAGCGTGCGCTCGACGTCGGCGGACAGCGACTTGATCTGGTTGGCGGCATCCGAGGAGGCCGTGACCAGGGTCGACTGCGCATCGCTGGCGCTGCTCAGGATCGAATTCGCCGCACCGGTGCCGACGGCGGTGAGGGCGCGTTCGACCTCCGCCGATGTCAGCTTCAGCTGGGCGCCGACGTCGGAGGAAACCGAAAGCAGCGACTGCTGCGCGGCGCGGGCGCCGGTCTGGATGGTCTCGCTGGTGTTGACCACGAGGTTGGTAAGCGAGCGTTCGGCGTCCTCGACGTGGGACCTGATCCCGAGCGACAGCTCCTCGGCGCGCGCCATCAGGCCGTCGCTGGCCTGCCGTCCGCTGCTCTCGATGCGGCCCGCCACGGCCTCGATGCGTGAACCCAGGAGGTCCTCGAACTGCGCGACGCGCATATCGATGTCGGTCGCGACCGCGCCGACCCTGCTTTCGATGCCCTGATGGATTTCCTGGAACCGCGCCGTAATGGTGTCGGTCAGGTGGGCGCTGCGGCCGTCGATCGTGGCGGTCACGCTGGCGATACGCTGGTCGACGGCTTCGACCGCTTGCGACGCGCCCGATGTCAGCGAAGTGGTGAGATGGGTCAGGCGCGAGTCGATCGACTGGATCGCCTGCGCGGTGCCGTCGGTGAGCGAGGAGGTGAGCTGGGTGAGGCGCGAATCGATCGAGTGGATCGCCTGCGCGGCGCCGTCGGTCAGCGACGACGACAGCGTGCCGAGCCGGTTGTCGATGGTCTCGGTCACCGACTTCGCCCGCGTATCGAAGGTCTGTTCCAGCGATTTGAGGCGACCGTCGACGGTTTCGTCGAAGGACCTGATCTTGCTGTCGAGCGACGAATCGAGATTGGCCACGCTGGCTCCGAGCGTGGTCTCGAACTGCATCAGGCGCTCGTCCAGCGACGCGGTGATCTCGCCGCCGTTCGAGGTCAGGCGGGTGTCGAAGCTGTCGACATAGGTCTTCAGGGTCTCCGCGATGTCCTCTGTGCGCCGTCCCATGCGGTCCACGATCTCGCCGCCGAAGGTTTTGACGGTGCGGTCGAATTCCGAGATGTGGCGGGTAATGAGCGCGCCGAGCGTGCCTGAGTCGCGGGCGAACTTTTCGGCGAGCTCGCCGCCCTGGTTCTTCACCAGTTCGTCGAACGCGCCGATCTGCAGGGAGAGCGTGTCGTGCGCGGTCTCGCTCTGGCTGACGACCTTCGCCACCAGTGAGTTGACGGTCACGTCGAGTGCTTCGCTGGCCTTGTCGCCGGAGGTGAGGATCTGGTTCGCGAGCCGGTTGCCGGCGTCGTCGATCTTGCTCACGAGGTCGCCGCTGCGCAGTTCGAGCTCAAGCAGCAGCGAGTCGCTGGAATTCTTCAGCGAGTCGTGGACCTGTTCGGTGCGGTCGGAAATGCCGTCGACGATGGTGGAGGAGCGCTGCTCGAACTCGCTGGTGATGCGGTCGATACGCTCGTTCAGCATCTCGTGGACGCGGTCGGCCAGGTCGACGAACTCGTCATGGACGTGGCCGGTCTTGAAATTGAGGCTGGTGGTGAGGCGCTCCGAGGCGTCGAGCACCGCGCGGGTGGTCTCGGCGCTGGCTTCCTCCAGCCGGTCGAGCAGGTCGCCACCGCGCTCGCCGAGCGCGAGGATCATGTTGTCGCCCGCGTTGCTGAGCGCGGTGGTGATGTGGGCGCCGCGCTCTTCCAGCGCGCCGGTGATGCTCTTGGCAACTTCGTCGACGCGGGAAGCGATCGCGTCCGAAATCAGCGCGATGTCGTGGCGCAGGTCGATCTGCACGCCGGAAATGGCGCTGCGAACCTGCTCGGCCTGGCCGACCAGATTGTCGCGCTGATGGGCGATGTCCTGCAGAAGGGCGCGGATCCGCACTTCGTTGTCGCTGTAGGCGCGCTCGAGCGCGGAGACTTCGTTGGCAACCAGCGTTTCGAGTTCGCCGGCGCGCGCAATCGCGCGCTCGACGCCGTCGCCCATGGCCGCGACTTCGCGGCGGATCGCCTGACCGACGGTGACCATGGAGTCGCTGGTGGCGCCCTCGGGCTCCGAAAATCGGATCGCGACCTGCGCCATCGACTGCGCGATCATGCGCATTTCCTGGCCGCGCCAGGCAAGGCTCGCGAGCACATAGAACAACAGCACGGGTGCGAAGAACAATGCCGCAAGGCCGCCCAGCACCAGCACGCCGCCGCTCTGTCCCATCGCCGCATGCACAGAGGGCAGGAAGCTGAACGTCAGAAGCGCGCAGCCGAGAATCCAGATGCCGGCAAACGCCGTGGCCAGCGTGTAGACGCTGCGGGCAGGGCGGCCCTTCTGCAGCGCCTGCAGAATCTGTCCGATGGTTTCGCGATCGTCATTGGCGGCACGGCGCGGCGCGCGCGGTTCCTCGATCGGCTCGAATACCGGGCGATCGGCGTTCGGGCGGACGTCGAAAGCGCCTTCGCCGTAAGGCGAAGTCGAACTCGACGGTCCCGTGTCGCCGCGGACCGAACCCCTCGCCCCGTCAGCCCCGGACGCATCGCCGATGTTCAAGGCTTCCTGAATGGCAGAAAGCGCGACTTCGGTAGGGTCTTTGACCTTCTTGGGATTGTTCGCCATGTTCAGTCCGAGCCCTCGTTCTACTTTTTACGCACCCCGGACAAAGTCTTCCGCGATTGTCCCCACGCGAAGCTTCAAGCCGGTGTCATATCCTGCGCTGGTGGCGAAAGCGCGAGCCCGTTGGGCCGGCTTGTCCGCTGCCTCTGGGGAAACATCCTATTGGCTAGGCGGGGCGAAAGAAATGGTCGCGATTAATACAATCTTAATCATCCCTAATCATCGTTAACAGGACAGGGGCGTAAGGCCTTACGGTTCCACAAAGTTTTCATTTCGGTTCGGCAATTGGGGCAAAGGTTCGCCAGAAACAAGGCGATCTTGCGGCATATCCGGGGAACGTTCCATTAACCATTTCCGTGATTGGCTGGCCAAAACTCCGTTGCCGAACCGGCTGAGCGGAATGAGCTGGGTTATCGCTATGCCGCTTCATATGGAACGGATTGCCTGGATGCCATCGCCGCCGCTCGCCCCCGATGACGGTCCGATCGATATCGAACATCTGCAGCGCATGACGCTGGGCGACGCCGGCCTCGAGCGCGAGGTGCTGGCGATGTTCTCGGCGCAGGCGGTGCACCTGGCCGACGCGCTCGCGAGCCTGCCCGCTGACGCCGGAGCGCTGGCGCATACGCTGAAAGGTTCGGCCCGCGCGATCGGCGCAGTTGGCGTCGCCGAGGCCGCCGCCCGTCTGGAAACGCTGATCAGGAACGGTGGCGATCAGTCGGACGCGCTCGCCGAGCTCAGCGACGCCGTGGTGCAGGCGCGCCTGGCGGTCGACGCGATCCTGCGGCGGTCCTGATCCCGGCCATTTGCAGAATTTCGGTGCTGATGGAATCAGAACCGAGGCTCAACTCCCCTCATGCGGACCGGTTTCCGTCCCCGGATCAAGGGCGAGGACATGCTTCGCTCGGAAACGCTCCAGTAGCGGCAAAACGCACCGCAGGTTTTCGCTTCCACCGCTGGCGCCGGGCGGATCGACCCGTTATAGGACTGCCCGGACCCCTTATCCGGCAGTACGAGCAAACATGGCCAAGATTCACTTTGTCGACCATAGCGGCGAAACCCGCACCATTGATGTCGAGAACGGCGCGACCGTGATGGAAGCGGCGATTCGCAACGCGATTCCCGGGATCGAAGCCGAATGCGGCGGGGCCTGTGCCTGCGCGACCTGCCATGTCTATGTCGACGAGGCCTGGCGCGAGAAGGTCGGACCTCCCTCGCCGATGGAAGAGGACATGCTGGATTTCGGCTTCGACGTGCGGCCGAATTCGCGGCTGTCGTGCCAGATCAAGGTGAGCGACGAACTCGACGGTCTCGTGGTCTCGACGCCGGAGCGGCAGGCCTAGAGCTTTTGTTTGACGCGTTTTCCTTGCGCGAACTGATACCCAGTTCGGTCGAAAACGCCCTAAAACTTCGGCTGCGCGATTTCCACGCCGCGGCGCAGCCAGGGCTGAAAATTTCTCACGATCTCTTCCGTCAGCTGCGCCGGCTTGCGCGTCTTCTCGTCGATCAGCACCGTCACCGCCTGGGCCGAGGCGACGCACCTGCCTTCCGAAAACACCACCTGATCGAAGGTGAGGGAGGTCCGGCCGAATTTTCGGACGCCGAGTCCCATCTCGATCACGCCGGGCCAGCGCAGCTCGGCGCGGAAATGGATGTCCAGCCGCACCATGATCCAGGCCAGGCCCTCCGGCATCAGCCCGTAACTGCGGTCCTTCATCAGGGTGACGCGGCCGGTTTCGAAATAGCTCGCATAGACCGCGTTGTTGACGTGCTGATTGGGGTCGAGATCGGCAAAGCGTACATTGTCGGTCAGCCGGTAGGGAAAGTCCTCGAGGCGCGGGGTTGAATCGATACGGGCGGGTGCGTTCACGGGGACGATCTCCGAAATTTCATGTCCTTACAGCGCAGTTGTCGAGCCGCGGCAAGGGGTTGCCGGGCTCGCCTGCGCCATTTTATGGCTTTCCTCACCGCTCCGCGTTGGCTAGACAGGCGCAGCCGAAAAGCCTGCCGGCAAGGTTCAACCGAAAAGAAGCGATATGAGCGAAGCAATCAAAACCGATGTGCTGATTATTGGCGCGGGTCCGTGCGGACTGTTCGCCGTCTTCGAACTGGGCCTGCTCGATATGAAGACGCATCTGGTCGACATTCTCGACAAGATCGGCGGCCAGTGCGCCGAGCTCTATCCGGAAAAGCCGATCTACGACATTCCCGGCATTCCGTTCGTCACCGGCCAGGGCCTCACCGAGGCGCTGATGGAGCAGATCAAGCCGTTCAACCCGACCTTCCATCTCAACGAGATGGTGGAGAAGGTCGAGAAGATCGGCGATCCCGGTTTTCGCGTCACCACCGATGCCGGCACGGTGTTCGAGTGCAAGGTGGTCGTGATCTCCGCCGGCGGCGGCTCGTTCCAGCCGAAGCGCCCGCCGGTGCCGGGGATAGAGGCCTACGAAGGCACCTCGGTGTTCTACTCCGTGCGCAAGATGGAGCAGTTCCGCGACAAGGATTTGCTGATCGTCGGCGGCGGCGATTCCGCGCTGGACTGGACCCTCAATCTGCACCCGATCGCCAAGCGCGTGACGCTGTTGCACCGGCGCGACGATTTCCGCGCGGCGCCCCACAGCGTCGAACAAATGCGCGCGCTGGTGGCGTCCGGCAAGATGGATCTGAAGATTGGCCAGGTCACCGCTCTCGAAGGCGAGGGCGGCATGCTCAAGGGCGCCACCGTCAAGGGCAACGACAACAGCATGTCGAATATCACCTGCGATACCATGCTGCCGTTCTTTGGGCTCACCATGAAGCTCGGGCCGGTCGCGAACTGGGGCATCGCGCTGGAGAACAATCTGGTGCCGGTCGAGACCTCGGCGTTCGAGACCAGCGTGCCCGGCATTTTTGCGATCGGCGACATCAACACCTATCCCGGCAAGCTGAAGCTGATCCTGTGCGGCTTCCACGAGGGTTCGCTGATGGCCCAGAAGGCGCATCGTTATGTTTATCCGGACAAGCGGCTGGTGTTCCAATACACGACGTCGTCCTCGAGCCTGCAGAAGAAGCTCGGAGTCAACTGACCGACTCATTCGCCGATGCGGCCGTTCCATCGCGGCGCGCCGCGCCGGAGCGGGACATCTGTTCGTTGCGTCAGTTTTGTGTCGTCGTTTGGCCTTCACGGCCTCGGGGTTCCGGCTGCGCCACTAGAACCATCCGCGAAATGGCCTTAGTCTGGGGCCAATGGTCGATGGATTAATCAGGTGGTGACGATGCGGACTGCGATATCCAGACTTCGATTGGTGCTTCCGTTGATGGCTGGTCTTGCGCTCTTGCTTGCCGCAGCGCCGGCGGCGCGGGCCGCCGATCCGACAGCCGCGGGGTTGTGGCAGAAGGTCGAGGACGGCAAGCCGGTGGCGTGGTTTCTCGTGATCGATCACGACGGCGTTTTCGAAGGCGTGATCGCCAAGACCTTTCCGCTGCCGGGCGAAGACCCCAACCAGATTTGTGCGAAATGCACCGACGACCGCAAGAACGCGCCCATGCTCGGCATTTCCTTCATCAGGGACATGAAGCGGGACGGCCTGAAGTATGAGGGCGGCAACGTTCTCGATCCGCGCGACGGCAAGATCTATCACGCCAAGATGAGCGTCAGCCCGGACGGCCAGACGCTGACGATGCGCGGCTATCTCGGCATTTCGCTGTTCGGCAAGGACGAGACCTGGGAGCGGTTGCCGGATACGTCGATGGCCCAGCTTGATCCCGCGATCGTCGCGAAATATCTGCCGGCGCAGGCGGCGGCTCAGGCCGCCGCGACCAAGCCGCCGGTCGCGATGGTCAAGCCGCCGGTCGCCGCGAAGAAGAAGTAATCGGCAGAGCCAGCCCGCGCAAACCTCGTCAGCGCGCCTGCGGCGCGATCGGCCGCGCCGGTTCGACCGTCACTTCCGGCACCACCGCGTTGAGTTGCAGCACCGACGTCACGGCGGGCAGCGCCGCGTCCGCCATCGCGGCGTGGCCTTCGGCGGATGGGTGCACCGCCCCACCATACACGGCCGAAAGAACGCCCCAGGTCGCGTCATGGATATCGGTGGGCTGGCTGGAAGACGGCAGCCCCTGCGGGTAGGTCATCGCCGCGAAGTAACTGTCGTTGGCGTCGCGGATCCAGCGCGCGCGCGGCAGATAGGCGCGGTATTCGGAGGCGCTGCGGCCGCACATCATCGGCTGGTTCGCCGCCGTGACGATATCCGGGTTGAAGCTGTCGCCCCTGGCCGAAAAACACTCGCGGTCGAATTCCGGATCGCTTTCGGCGCGCGCGCAGAAACCGTGATCGGCGAACACCGGCTGATGGGCATCGACGAAGGTCATGCGGTCGGAGGCGGGGTCGCGGCACAGTACGCCCGACTGGCATGTCGCGAGCGCCTTCAGCTCCGGCAGGAATTCGCTCTGCACATAGCTCCACACCGCCGCCAGCCGCTGCGGATCCGCATTGAACGACGGATGGATGTCGAAGCCGGCGCGTCCGCCGGGGCAGGGCGAGCCGCCGTCCGCCAGTGCCGGGTTGGCATAGGATACGTAGACCACATGCGAGAGGTCGCCGCCGACCAGGGGTTTCAGCGCCTCGCGCAGTTTGACAAAACTTTGCGGCAGGTCGCGCGCTAGGGCGGCGCGCGAATCGTCCACCGATCCCACCACGCCGGTGCGCCTGAACAGCACGCGCTCAGTCGGCGTATCCACGATCACGTCGGCGACCAGTCCGGAAAAATTGATGTCGTTGGCGCCGATCGACAGCAGGACCAGATCGAGCTGGCGGTCGGGCTGACGTTTCTTTGCAGCGGTGAGGGCGGCGCGCAATTCGCCCAGTTGCGCATTGACCGTGCCCTGACAGGTGGCGGCGGATTTCGTCGGCAGGCATTCGCGCGCGCGTTGCGGGCCGAAAAGCCCGTCGGGAATGGTGGCGCCGGTGCAGGCGAGCGGCAGATAGGTCACCGCGATGTGCGGATAGCGGACCGCGAGCGCCAGCGCGGCGCGGGTCTGATAGCTGTACAGCGAGCGGTGACAGGCGGAATTGAACCACAGCGCGCTGTTGCGCTGCCAGTTCTGCAGCGTGTCCGGCGCCTCGCAGGCCCGTCCGCCCTTGAAGCCGGCGCGGCTCGGACGGTAATACTGAGTGCTCGCGGTGCCCAGATAGGACCGGAAGCAGAACCCCTCGTCGGAGAGTGCGATCGCGCGGTCCGGATTGCCTTCCCCGGATGCGATGCTGTCGCCGAGACCGGCGATGAAGAGATCCCGCACCATGATCTCGGTCGAGATGCGCTGCGGGGCCTCGGGTCCCGAGGAGACATCCACCGTGGCAACGGTGGCGCGGCCATAGCGCACCCGCAGATTGACGGGCTCGGCGCAGTCGAAGGTAGAGGCTTGCGGACCGTCGCCGTCGTCGAACGACCAGGCGCAGGTGGCGCCGACCGGAACCTCGCCCGTCAGCCGAACCGTGATCGGGTGATCGATCGGCGTCAGGTAGCTTTCCTTGACGTTGTCGCGGGTGCAGGGCTCGCTGACCCGGCCCTGCAGATCGATGCAGAGGCGGTTCACCGCGTTGCGCGCCCAGCCGCGGCCGTCGCTCTGCA
>NZ_JADGRI010000446.1 GCF_017881085.1 Bradyrhizobium sp. | reverse complement strand
AGCGCGGTCAATTTATCAGCTTTGTCGCCCAATGACCCCGAATGTTTTCGCGCCGCCGTGGCGAAGTCAAACAGCGTTCCGTACGCGTCGAAGACGCATGCTTTCACGCCTTCGAGGCCTATTCCCTTCCGTTGAGCTTCGGTCACGCGAGGGTCCCCCGGATGGGATACTGCTTTTCTTGAATGAATTTCACGGCTTCCATGATGCCCTCAAGATCGGGGCGCGCAAACGGGGCATTGGAGATATCGATGATTTGAACTTTGCGTTCAGGATTGACGACCAGAAGACCCGGCTCCGAAAACCGACGGTCGATTTCTTCGGCCGAGCGCGGACTGGAGATATAAAGTCCCAAGGTCCGCATCTAATAAGGCTTCGTCGACGGGCCGGCTTTTGTTTTGTGGTCACCATTTTGGACCACCTTATTTGCGACGGCAATCGCCAAATTTTGGTTGGATTTCTGTCGAAAATGTCCGGCCGCCCCCCCCGCTCTACGGCCACTTTGCGCCAAAAGGCGTCGGTCACGAGTATAAATGGATACGCTCGCGATGGAGCGACGCGGAGGGCGGGGTGGCGGAGGCCCCCTGCTCTGCTGCACCCGATCCCCTGCCGGATGCGGAAGCTCGCCCTCGTGGTCGATCAGGCCAATTGCGCAAGATCAATGTGATCCGCGATCTGTGGACTACTTAATATGAAAGCAATTGCCGAACGACTCCGAGGGCGGGTCGTTCGGGCTTCTGTTAGGGGCCGGTCTTCCCTCTAAGCTGCACCCCGACTCCTATCGCGAGCGCGCTACGCTAGAGCTCAGAGCAAGGATCGGCTACACCAAACTCACGTGGTGGCAACCGCCCGGGAAGGTAACCAGGACCGGTCTACGGAGTCTGAAAATACCTCAAATATGGTGCCCCCTTTGCGTGGAAGGGCTTGAGGTCGAACTATTCGAGTTCCTTCTCGCTCACGAGGCGAGGTTCAGCCGCAGGGCAACGTTTGGCGCTGGAGCGACCACTGAGGGCTAACATGGGGCGCTACAAAGCTGACGTGGTCATTGTCGGCGGCGGTATCGCGGGAATCGTTTCGGCCTTCGATCTTCTTAGGCTGGGTAAGCGCGTGCTCATCGTGGACCGCGACAGCGAGGCCAATTTCGGCGGGCTGGCCAAGGAGAGCTTCGGCGGTATCTGGCTCGTCGATACCCCAGAGCAGCGCCGGTTTGGCATCAAGGACAGTCCCGAACTCGCCTTGCAGAACTGGCTATCTTTCGGAGAGTTCGGAACTGATGGCGGCGTTAACGACCATCCCCGTCGATGGGCCGAAGCCTATGTGGCCGATTGCAGGCGCGACGTTTACGACTTCCTGAAGGGCAATGGCATTGGCTTTCTGCCGATGCCATTGTGGGTCGAGCGCGGGCTGTACGGCAACGGCAACGCGGTTCCGCGCTGGCATATCGTGTGGGGCACCGGCCATCGCCTGGCGACACGGTTGATCGAAGTGCTGCGCGGCCATTCTGACGCCGGAAAATTGGAACTGTTGTTCGATCACCGCGTCGAGCGACTGGAGGTTGCGGCTGGGCGCATCACCGGGGTCAGCGGCACGACTGAGGTCGGTCACGCGGCCTTCACGGTGGAGGCCGAGTCGACCATTATCGCCTCGGGCGGCATCAACGGCGACATCGCCCGCGTCAAGGCGAACTGGCATCCCGATTGGGATCGACCACCGCAAACCATTCTCAATGGTTCGCATCAGTTTTCAGACGGTCTGATGCACGACGTGGCCGCAGCTCACGGCGGACAACTGACCCATCTCGACCGGATGTGGAACTATGCCGCTGGCGTACACCACTGGCGGCCGCGTAAGCCCGATCACGGGCTATCGTTGGTGCCGTCGCGTTCGGCGCTGTGGCTCAACTGGCGCGGCGAACGGTTCGGCCCGATGCCGCTAGTAGGCGGCTTCGATACGCGCGATCTGGTCGGGCGGATCTGCGCCGAGGAGCGCGGCTATTCGTGGCAAGTTTTAAGCCGCAAGATCGCACTCAAGGAACTCGCAATATCCGGCGCCGAATTCAACCCGAATGTCCGGGAACGCAACGTGCGCGGATTTGTGGTCGACACCCTCTTCGGCAACCGTTGGCTCTACGACCAGATGACGAAAAACTGCGCCGATGTTGTCGTCGCGGAAACGCTACCTGAACTCGTCGCCAAAATGAACGCCCTGCAGGGCGACAACGCCGTCGACGAAGCTGCCGTCCGCGCGAGTGTAGCCTCTTACGATTCCGAGATCGACCGCGGGCCCGCTTTGTACAATGACGAGCAGCTGCGTCGTATCGCCCATCTGCGCCGCTGGAAGGGAGATCGCCTGCGCATTGCCAACTTCCAGAAGATTATCGAACCCGGAACCGGGCCGTTGATGGCCATTCGCCTGTTTATCGTGAGCCGCAAAAGTCTCGGCGGCATTCGCAGCGATCTGTCCGCTCGCGTGGTCGATGGCGGCGGAGCGCCGATCGCCGGCCTCTATGCGATCGGAGAGGCGGCGGGATTCGGCGGCGGCGGCATGAACGGCTTGCGCGCCCTCGAAGGCACGTTCCTCGGAGGATGCATCTACAGCGCACGCCGCGCCGCCCGT
Source organism: Bradyrhizobium sp. (assembly GCF_017881085.1). Lineage (GTDB taxonomy): Bacteria > Pseudomonadota > Alphaproteobacteria > Rhizobiales > Xanthobacteraceae > Bradyrhizobium. The sequence goes on along the minus strand of NZ_JADGRI010000446.1, from coordinate 778 downwards.
GCAATCGGCCGATGAGGCCGCGGTAACGACAGCAACGAGGAAACTAAAATGAAGGTATTGGTGCGTGGCTGGCCGTTATGCGATGGAGAAGATTGGCTTGCCACCATACGTTCGGCATTCCGGGCGTCCACAACGAAAAGCTGATCGCTGACAACCCAACGTTTAATATTGAGGCAATCATTATGAACGGCGCCCAAGCCCTAATGCGGACCCTGGTGAACGCCGGGATCGAGGTCTGCTTCACCAACCCCGGCACCTCGGAAATGCACTTCGTCGCGGCGCTGGATTCGGAGCCCGGAATGCGCGCCGTGCTGTGCTTGTTCGAAGGGGTGGCCACGGGCGCGGCCGACGGCTACGCACGCATGGCAAACAAACCCGCCGCCACACTCCTGCACCTGGGCTGCGGCCTCGGCAATGGTCTAGCGAACCTTCACAACGCCCGCAGGGGCAAGGTCCCCGTCGTCAATATCGTGGGCGACCACGCCACCTATCACGTGCAATACGATGCGCAGCTGCAATCCGACATCGAGACTGTGGCGCGAAATGTCTCGCCGGGCTTCGTACGTACGTCCCGGAGCACGGCTGAGCTGTGCCGTGACGCAGTAGACGCGATAAGGGCTGCCAAAGGACTGCCAGGTCAGGTGGCCACCTTGATCCTGCCGGCCGATGTCTCTTGGGGCGCGGGCGGGATCGCCGAACCGGTGCCGCAGATTGCGCCGCCCGACGCGGCCGACGACGCCACAGTGCAGGCCATCGCCTCCGTCATCAACTCGGGCGG
>NZ_JADGRI010000216.1 GCF_017881085.1 Bradyrhizobium sp. | reverse complement strand
GCGCGGCAGTCGCGCGGATGCAGTTGCACGCCGTGATAGGGCGCATGCGTGATCACATTGGCGGTGCGTACGCCGATGCCGTTGGCATGCTTGCCGCGTGCGTCGGGGTCGTCGCAGCAGAAGATCGCCATGTAGCCGCCGCGGCCGCCGGTCTTGTCGAGAAAGCGTCCCGCCGCGGTGCCCGGTTGAAACGGCGCCACCACTTCCAACAGGATGGTGTCGACCGGCAGCAGCGCGTTCTCCAGGCCGTATTTGGCGACGTTACCGTCGCGGTAACAGATGTTCAGCCCCATGATGCCGGCGATATCGGAGACCACAGGTTCGAGCCGTGGCGCCACCAGGCAGATCTGCCGCAGCCGCAAGTAACTCGCCATCTCAATGGCCCTGAAACACGGGCTTGCGCTTTTCGACGAACGCTTTCGCGGCTTCCTTGTGATCGGCGGTCTCGCCCGAGCGCGAATGATGCATTGCCTCGGCGTCGAAGCAGGCTTCCAGCGACAAATGCTCGGCATTGTTGATGTTGCGCTTGATGTAGCCCAGCGTCACCGACGGGCCCTGCGCCAGCGACATCGCCAGCTCATGCGCGGCCGCTCCGACCTCGGCGTCGGGAACGACTTTTGTCACGATGCCGAGCGCGAAGGCTTCCTGCGCCGTCAGCACCGGCGACATCAGATAGAGCTCTCGCGCCTTGGCGCTCCCCAGCATCTGCGTCAGGAAGTAGGTGCCGCCGTAATCGCCTGATAATCCCACTTTGGCAAACGCCGTGGTGATCTTGCAGGACGCGCTGGCGACGCGGAGATCGCAGGCCAGCGCGATCGAAAGCCCGGCGCCGGCGGCCGCGCCGTCGACCTGCGCCACGACAGGCTTTTGCATCTCATGCAGGATGCGCGAGACCTCCATGCCACGCCGCAGGTTCGTCTTCTTGGCTTCGAACGGCAGCGGCGCCCGCCCCTCCGCCATCGATTTGACGTCGCCGCCGACGCAGAACGTGCCGCCCGCACCTTTCAGCAGTACCGCGCGAACCTCGTGATCCTCCGCCGCGCGCCGCGCCGCCTCGACCAGCCCCAGCGTCATGTCCGGATTGAGCGCGTTGCGCCGGTCGGGCCGGTTCATGGTGATCGTGAGCAGGCCCTGGTCGAGGTTTTGCAGGACGATGTCATTGGACATGAGTTTTGGCTTTCGTTGTTGTTGGTGGTCTCTCAGCCGTCATTGCGAGCGCAGCGAAGCAATCCATAGCACCGCAGCAAGAAAGCCGGATTGCTTCGTCGCTGCGCTCCTCGCAATGACGAATGGGGTCACTCCGTCACTTTTTCACCAGCGGGCAGCGCGACAATTCCAGTGACTGGAACGCCTCGTTGCCCGGCACGGTCGCCAGCAGTTTGTAGTCGTCCCAGCGGCCCTTCGACTCCGACGGCTTCTTGACCTCGAACAGATACATGTCGTGCACCATGCGGCCGTCCTCGCGGATTCTCCCGTTCCTGGCGAAGAAGTCGTTGATCGGGGTGTCCTTCATGACCTTCATGACGGCGGCGGAGTCGGTGGTGCCCGCGGCCTTCACGGCCTGCAGATAATGCGTCACGGAAGAATAGACACCGGCCTGCGCCGAGGTCGGCACCCGCTTGACCCGCTCCATGAAGCGTTTTGAAAACGCGCGGGTGTCGTCGTTGAGGTCCCAATAAAAGGCTTCGGCCAGCAGCAGCCCCTGCGCGGTGTCGAGCCCGACGCTATCGATGTCGGTCACGAAGGCCAGCAGCGGCGACATCTTCTGGCCGGCCTTCATCAGGCCGAACTCGGCGCCCTGCTTGATGGCGTTGATGGTGTCGCCGCCGGCATTGGCGAGCCCGATCACCTTGGCCTTCGAACTCTGCGCCTGCAGCAAATACGACGAGAAGTCCGAGGTGTTGAGCGGATGCCTGACGCTGCCCAGCACCTTGCCGCCGGACTTCAAGACGACGTTGGTGGTGTCCTTTTCGAGATCCTGGCCGAAGGCGTAATCGGCGGTGAGGAAGAACCATGTGTCGAGGCCGGATTTGACCGCGGCGAGCCCGGTAACGTTGGCCTGCGCGAAGGTGTCGAACACATAATGCACGGTGTAGGGACCGCAGGCCTCGTTGGAGAGGCGGATCGAGCCCGGGCCGTTGAACATGATGATCTTGTTGCGCGCCTTGGCGATCTCGCCGGCGGCGAGCGCGGTGGCGGAGGCCGCGACGTCGAAGATCATCTCGACGCCCTGGTTGTCGATCATGTCGCGGGCGATGTTGGCCGCGAGATCCGCCTTGTTGAGGTGATCCGCCGCGACGATCTCGATCTTGCGCCCCAGCACCTCGCCGCCGAAATCCTCCGCCGCCATCTTCGCGGCGGTCTCGCTGCCGGGGCCGGTGATGTCGGCGTAGAGACCGGACATGTCGAGGATGCCGCCGAGTTTCAGCGGAGGCTTGCTTTGCGCGAATGCGGCGGTGGCGGCGAGCGCCAGCACCGTGGCGAAAACGCCGGTTACAGCCCTTTTCATCGAAAGCCTCCCTGTCGACCTGCCGCATTGATTTCGCGGCGCTTTATCTGATTGCCGCGATCATGCCGCAAGCCACGTGCAGCGGCAAGCCGAAGCGCCCAACGGCACGGTCACGCGCCTAGCTCTAATTTCCGCAAAGCGGAATGATCGATGGGCAACGAGCTTGTCGCACTCGACTTTGCCGACCGCTCATGCCAGCAGGCCCTTCCCCGGCACGTGGTTGAGCTCCAGCCTGATGCCGTCCGGATCCTCGAACAGCAGCGAATAATATCCCGGCGCCCATTGATCCTCGCGCGGCGCGCGGAGGATGGTGGCACCGAGCGTGCACAAGAAGCCGTGCAGCTCGTCGATGTCGGCGCGCTCGCGGGCGCGGAAACAGAGATGATGAAGGCCGACGCGCTTTTGCTCGAACGCGGCGCCCGCGTGCTCCGGCGACGGCGCGCTGATCCCGACCGCGGTGCGGCCGCCGACGCAGTAGAACGTCGTCTCGCTGTCGATGACCGGCTGCATGCCCAGAAACGGCAGCAGCTTGCGATAGAATTCGCGGGAGCGTTCGAAATTCGACGCGGTCAGAAAAATATGCGCGATGCCGTTGACTTCCATCGATCTCCCCTTCGTCGGCAAAACGTGTTCGGATACGAGCCGCCAGAATGCAGGAACCAGTCAGACATAGAGCCGCGTCATGAAACCGATGTCCAGAACGGCAGGGCGTTGCGGCGGGTTGGCAGCCATGGCGGCTTGTAGCCTGATGGTGGTTGCCGCCGTTGGTCCGGCGAGCGCGGAGGGTTGCGCGTTCGAACCGCAGGGCGAAGGCCGCGTCGCCGCGATCATCGACGCCCGCAGCTTTCGCCTCGAGGACGGCCGGGAGGTGCTTCTTGCCGGCATCGAGCCGGCCGGGACCGAAAGAACCAAAAATATTTCGGCATTGTCGGCCATCGTGATCGGGCGCGAGGTGACATTGTCGGGACGGGACGACGCGCCCGACCGTTACGGCCGTCAACCGGCCTTCGTCTTTCTCGCCTCCTCGCAAACCCCGGTGCAGGCTCAGCTTTTGGCGCAGGGCGCGGCGCTGGTCTCTGGCGCGGTGACCGACAAGGAGTGTGCGTCGGCGCTGGCCGCCGCCGAAACCGCCGGACGCGAGGCCAAAGCGGGCATCTGGGCCGATTCATCGGCCATAAAAAACGCGGAAAGTCCGGGCGATATTTTGACCGGGATCGGGCGGTTTATGGTGGTCGAGGGCAAGGTTTTGTCCGTCAGACAGGCCGGGGCAACGACTTATCTGAACTTCGGACGGAACTGGACACGGGACTTTGCTGTGACTATTCCAAGGCGCGTGCTGTCGGCCTTCGAGGCCGCCGGTATCGTGCTTAAGTCCTTTGAAAACCAGCGGATTCGTGTCCGGGGCTGGGTCGAGTCGCGCACCGGGCCGCGAATCGAGGCGCTCCATGTGGGGCAGATTGAAGTGCTGGGCGGGAACTGACCTGCCGGAGAGTGGGCTGTAGTGGCGGAGTTTGCGGGACGGCGCGAGGGAAGGATGAGCCGCAGCCTTTGGGCTGCGCCTGTGCTTTTGTGCGCGGCGCTCGTGCTTGCGGCTTGCGGCGACATGGGCCGGTTTCAGGCCGCGGCCCCCGCAGCAACCCCGGTCAAGCCCAACCGCACCGTGGTGCAGACGCCGGCCGCCGAGCGCGAGCATGAGCGCATTCTCGCCTCGTATGGCGGCGCCTATGACGATCCCAAGCTGGAGGGCCTGATCACCAAGACCGTCGACCGGCTGGTGGCGGCTTCCGACCGTCCCGATCAGGGCTACAAGGTGACGATCCTCAATTCCGGCGCGGTGAACGCGTTCGCGCTGCCGACCGGCCAGCTCTATGTGACACGCGGCCTGATCGCGCTCGCCAGCGACACGTCCGAGCTGTCGTCGGTTCTGAGCCACGAGATGGCGCACGTGCTGGCCAAACACGCCGCGATCCGCGAGGACCAGGCGCGCCAGGCCGCGATCGTCACCCGCGTCGTCACCGACATGAGCAACGATCCCGACCTAACGGCGCTGGCGCTCGCCAAGACCAAACTGACGATGGCGAGCTTTTCGCGCGCCCAGGAATTCGAGGCTGACGGAATCGGCGTCAGCATTTCCGCGCGCGCCCATTTCGACCCCTACGGCGCGGCGCGCTTCCTGACCTCGATGGAGCGCAATGCCGAGCTGAAGGCCGGCAAGACCTCGATCGACCCGCGCGCGCAGGACTTTCTGTCGTCGCATCCGGCAACACCCGAGCGCGTCCAGAACGCGCAGAACAGCGCGCGGCAGTACGTTTCGCCCGAAAGCGGCGAACGCGACCGCGAAACCTATCTCACGGCAATCGACAACATCGTCTATGGCGAGGATCCGAGCGAGGGATTCGTCCGCGGCCACCGCTTCCTGCATCCCAAGCTCGGCTTCACCTTCACAGCGCCCGACAACTTCACGCTGGACAATACCGCGCAGGCCGTGATCGGCGTGCGGGAGGCCGGCACGCAGGCGATGCGCTTCGACGTGGTGCGGGTGCCGGCGGAACAGTCGCTCGGCGAATATCTCAATTCCGGCTGGATGGAGGGAGTGGAGAAGTCCTCGACCGAGGACGTCACCATCAACGGCTTCCCGGCCGCATCCGCCAGCGCCCATGGCGATCAGTGGCAGTTCAGGGTCTATGCGCTGCGGTTCGGCACCGACGTCTATCGCTTCATCTTCGCCACCAGGCAGAAGAGCACCGAGAGCGAGCGCAACGCGCGCGAGACCGTCAATTCCTTCCGGCGCCTGACGCTCGAGGAAATCCAGGCCGCGCGTCCGCTGCGCATCAAGGTCATCACCGTGCAGCCCGGCGACACCGTCGAATCGCTGTCGCACCGCATGGCCGGCGTCGACCGCCCCGCCGAGCGTTTTCGCGTCCTGAACGGGCTGGACAGCCACGCCCAGGTGAAGGTGCGCGATCTCGTGAAGATCGTGGTGGACTAAACTCTCGCGTCGTCCCTGCTTTCGCATGCTTTCGCAGAGACGATGGATACGATGGAGTTGCAGATTCACAACAAACAAAAAGCCCGGTCTCTCGACCGGGCTCTTGATTGATAGGCGGATAGAGAAGTGGCTTATGCCGCTTCGTCGGCCACTGCGGCATCGTCGCCGTCGGCATCCGCTTCGGTATCGGCTTCACCGTCGGCCTCGACTTCGGCTTCCGCCTTGGCGCCGCGGCGCGGGCTCTTGGCGAGTTGGCCTTCGATTTCCTTCACCGCTTCGGTTTCCGTCACATGCTGCACGACGGCGATTTCACGCGACAGGCGGTCGAGCGCGGCTTCATAGAGCTGACGTTCGCTGTAGGACTGCTCGGGTTGCGAATCCGAGCGATAGAGATCGCGCACCACTTCGGCGATCGCCACGATGTCCCCGGAATTGATCTTGGCTTCGTATTCCTGGGCCCGGCGCGACCACATCGTGCGCTTGACGCGCGCGCGGCCCTTCAGGGTTTCCAGCGCTTTCTTGACCAGCACCGGCTCCGAAAGCTTGCGCATGCCGACATTGGCGACCTTGGCGGTCGGCACCCGCAGCGTCATCTTGTCCTTCATGAAATTGATCACGAACAGCTCAAGCTTGGCGCCGGCGATCTCCTGCTCTTCGATGGCCAGGATCTGGCCAACGCCGTGCGCGGGATACACCACGAACTCGTTGGTCTTGAAGCCCTGACGCTGGGTCAGGACCTTCTTCGGTTCCTCCACGCGCGGCGCTGCGGCCGCCGGCTTGGCGGCGACGACGGGCTTGTGCGCAACCGGCTTGCTGATCGGGGGCTTGGCGGCAGCGGTTTTCGGAGCAGCAGTCTTGGGGGCGACCTTCGAGGCAGCAGCCTTCGAACCCGTCGCTTTCGCGGCAGTTTTTGCAGTCTTGTTTGGCATTGCGCTTCTTTTGTTCTTTGAGGACTTGGCAGCCGAGGCCTTGGTGGCGGTCCGGGTATCCTTAAGAGAAGCCCGGGCACGGCTTTTGGTTGCACTACGGCTGGCCGCAGCGGCTTTCTTGGTTAACTTGGAAGCACTCTTTTTACGCGTTTTCTGTGACACAGCCTGCGCGCGGAACTGCCACGCCCCTGTTCGATGTTTTTCACGGGAACCCATAGGGGCCATATACGCGGCTGACGGGTTCGGCTTGAATGTGCCCAATATAGCACATTTTCCGCAAAAATCAATGATTTATGCCCTGTATGGGCGTTTGGGGGGCATTTTTGGCGACCAGACCGGGATTAGGGTTAAGTGAAAACCGGTCTCCCGTCAGTCTCCCGTTCCCGGCTTCGGAGAAAAATATTTCTCGAACTTGCCATCCACAGCCTCGAAATCCTTCGCGTCGGGCGGGGATTCCTTCTTCTGGGTGATGTTAGGCCAGCTCTTGGCGTATTCGGTATTAACTTCAAGCCACTTCTCCAAGCCCGGTTCGGTGTCCGGCTTGATGGCGTCGGCAGGGCATTCAGGCTCGCACACGCCGCAATCGATGCATTCGTCCGGATGGATGACCAGCATGTTCTCGCCCTCGTAGAAGCAGTCCACGGGGCATACCTCGACGCAGTCGGTATATTTGCACTTGATGCAGGCTTCAGTGACGACGTAAGTCATCCAGGGCTCCGAAACGGTCAATTTTGAGTGGGTTGCCTAGCGCAGGAACACCGCAGCCGCAAGGGAAGCGCTGTACTCCCGGGCAGCGTTTTTGCAACCGACCACGCCGGCCGTATCGGCGCTTTGACAGATAGTCATTGCTGGCCGTCCTGCAAATCGTCGTACAGCACGCGCGCCGACGCGGCGTCGCCGCGCCGCTCCGAAAATCCGACCACTTTGAGGACGCGCACGCTGCGATCGAGCCCGATCGTGAGCACGTCGCCGGCCTTCACGCCGTGTCCCGGCGCTTTTTCGCGCACGCCATTGATGCGGACATGGCCCGCCTCGACCAACGCGGCGGCCGAGCTGCGGGCCTTCACCACCCGCGCATGCCACAACCATTTATCGAGACGCTGGCGTTCCAAGCAACACCATCGAAAAACGCTTCATGCGATTTCTTGACGCGAAGGGGCCAAGGCTTCGCTCGAAAACGCGTTGGCTAGTCCTTGCGGTTGGCGGCGAGCTGTTCCTTGAGCGCCGCCAGTTTGGCGAATGGCGAATTGGGATCGACCGGACGATCGCGCTCGCGCGGGGCGGCGCTGGTGGCATATTGCCGGTGCGAGGGTCCGCTGTCGCGGCCGCCCTTGTCGCGATCGCGGCCGCCTTTGTCGCGGCCACCCTTGTCGCGACCGCCGCCGAACTTGCCGCGATCCTTATCCCGGTCCCTGCCCTTGTCGTTGTCCCTGCCCTTGCCCTGAAAACGCTCGCGCGGCGGATGAGGCTGGTCCTCACGCGGTGCGCCAACCGCCGGCGCGCCATCGGCCGCCGCAGGTGCTGCAGCTGTCGCCGGCGCATCGGCGCGCAGCTTGCGGAATTCGTTGTGACGGTCGCGCCGTCCGCGGCGGTGGCGATCTCCCTTTGCGACGTCGCCGGCCTCGCCCGTGGCGGCGGCAGGTTGCGCGCCTTCGGCGGGGCGGTCGTGCTGGCGATGGCGGTTGCGGTCATGACGCGGGCGGCGCTCTTCGGAACGACCGCCGGGCCGCCAGACTTCGATCAGTTCCGGCGTTGCGATGGCTTCGGGCGCGGCGGCAGCGACCTCCGCAGCACCAGCCTCGGCCGGCGCGGCTTCGCTGGCGCTCGCGGTCTCCGGCGTTGCTTCGGCGACAGCGGGTTCGGGCGTTATTTCAGCGGGGGCCGGCTCCGGCGTCTCAAACGCCGCAGCCGTGATCGAAGGCTCCTCCAGCGCTTCCACCACGGCGGCTTCAACCGATTCAGCGGTTACTTCCGGCTCCGGTGCCGCTTCGACGGCTGCGGGCTCGCTCACGGCCGGTTCGGCGCCGAAAGCGACATCGGGCAGCAGCGTCGCGGACGACACCGTGCGCGCTTCGCCGGCGGCTGCGGTTTCCGTCGCAGCTTCCGCCGGTGCAGCTTCCGCCGGTGCAGCCTCCGCTGCGGGCGCCTCGACCACCACCGGTTTCGGCGGCAGCGGCGCGCGGCGCTCCATGCGGTAGCCGAGCGCGCGCAGGATCGAGGCAAAATCTTCCCCGGCGGATCCCGTCAACGACGTCATCGCCTGCGTCACGACAAAGCCGCGACCGTCGAACGCGCCGGCCGGCTTTTCGCCCGGCGAGGCTTCGCGCCAGGACAACGCGGGGCGGATCAGGTCCGCCAGCCGCTCCAGGATATCGACCCGCACCGCGCGCTCGCCGCACTGGCGATAGCCGAGCACCCGATAGGCGTCGCGGGGCAGCGCCTTGTCGACCGGGAACGAGGTGCGCCCCGAACCCGCCAGGTGCTGCGCGCCCGACAGCGCCGACAGATCCACATTGTCCAGTTTCAGCGCCCACAGCAGCGAGGCCAGCGAACGCGCCGCCGGCTTCAGCAGCGCCGGCAGATAGATGTGATAGGCGCCGAAACGCACGCCATATTTGCGCAACGAGGCGCGCGACGGCTGATCGAGATCCTTCATCTCGGCCGAAATCTTCGAGCGCTCGAGCACGCCCAGTGCCTCGATCAGCTGGAAGGCGATGCCGCGCGCGATGCCGGTGATGTCCTCGGCCTTGTTGAGGTCGAACAACGGCCCGAGCAGCTTCTCGATATGCGTCTTCAGCCACAGATCGAGCCGCGCCTGCACCGCCTCGCGCGGCGCGCCGGAGAGGCGTTCGTCGGAAATGATGCGGATGCGCGGATGCAGCGCGTCGTCGGCCGCCATCAGCTTTGC
>NZ_JADGRI010000445.1 GCF_017881085.1 Bradyrhizobium sp. | reverse complement strand
GAGCGGATCAAGCGGTTGGCCGACGACTGGCTCCCGAAACCGCGAATCCTTCATCCGTGGCCAGAAAGTCGCTTCGCCGTTAGACACCCAAGGTGGGAGAAGCTATGGGGCGGGCGGCGGAGGTCGTGGCACCTTCATCGTCCCTACGAACCGATGGAGGTTGCCCCGTGGCCCAAGTCAATGATCTCAGCCGAAGCCTGACCGCGTTTGATCCGATCTCGACCTTGGTGGTGGTCGTCGAGATGAGCAAGGCGAGCTGGCTGGTGAGCGGCGTTGTTCCCGGCGTCGAGCGCCAGCCGTTGAAGAAACTGGAGCCGGATGCGACGGCACTGTTACGATTGATCGAGCGGTGGCGGAACGAGGCGGTGCGTGCTGGCCGGCCGATCAGCCGGATCGCGCTGGCCTATGAGGCTGGCCGCGACGGCTTCTGGCTGGCGCGCTGGCTTATTGCTCGTGGGATCGAGGCGCATGTCATCCATTCGGCAAGCGTTGCGGTGTCACGCGAGCGCAAGCGGGCGAAGACGGATCGTCTGGATGCGGCGATGTTGATGCGCGTATTCCTGGGATGGTTGCGCGGTGAGCGGGGGCACTGCGGGATGGTGGCGATCCCGACGATGGAGGAGGAGGATGCGAGGCGCCCGAGCCGCGAGCGCGAGAGCCTTGTCGACGAGCGCTCACGCATCACCAACCGCATGAAGAGTGCGCTCGCCCGTCTCGGGATCCGGGGGTTCAAGCCGCATCTGCGCAAGGCGCCTGAGCGTCTGGCAGGTCTGCGGACAGCGGAGGGCACGGGCCTGCCGGCAAACATCACCGACGAGTTCCGGCGCGACATGGCTCGGCTGGCACTGGTCCGTGAGCAGATCAGCTCGATCGAGAAGACACGTGCCGAGCGGCTCGAGCGGGCACCAGATACAGGTCCGCATGCGATGGTGCGGCTGCTCGCCAGGGTGATCGGTATCGGCATCGAGACGGCGGACATGCTGGTGCGGGAGATCCTGTCGCGGAAGCTTCGAGATCGAAGAGCGGTGGCGCGCTACGCCGGGCTCACGGGATCGCCCGACGAGAGCGGTTTGAAACGCCGAGAGAAGGGCCTGGCCAAGGCCGGCAATGCGCGGGTACGACGTGGGCTGATCCAGTTGGCGTGGCGCTTCCTGATGTTCCAGAAAGACAGTGCGCTGGCGCAGTGGTATCGCACGCGGACCGAGGGGCCGAGCGGCGCGCGCAAGACGACGATGATCGTGGCACTGGCGCGCAAGCTGCTGATAGCGCTGTGGCGCCTGGTCACGACCGGCGAGGTGCCGGACGGTGTCGAGCTGCGGCCGGCGGCGTGAGCAACACTCTAGAACGAGAAAGGACAAACAGGGTTCGGCACCTGACCGCACTTGATGCGCCGGGTAGCCGATGACGATCCGAGGTGGCGGCAATCCGCATTCGGCTATGGCTGCAATGCCGCTGAGAGAATGGACCCGCCGCCTCGGAGCCTTGCCCGCAGAAGCGTATGACTGCTTCATGGTCGGGACTCTATACGGGTTCAACCGAATACAAGCGTGGTTCGCGCGATTGATCGCGGCCAATGGCAGGCTCCCCTCGGATCATCGCGCGGCCAACCACCCGATCGCCGGCAGCCTGCCGCCGTGCTCGCGTCCGTCAAGGACAAGCCTTCGGCGGCGCTGAAGAAGCGCCGTCCTTGACCGCCGCTGCGCGCGACGGCGATGGAAATATGCGGTCGGGACGGAAGAATGCTCGCGGCGCGGGTCGAACAAAAGAATGGAATGCAAAGGACGACCAAAATGGCGTGACGCCACCTTGACAAAGAAAGCCCCATACAAGCCGTATGCCCGAATTGGGCCCGTACGGATCTGTGCGGGGGGCGCGGGGTAACTCGCGTCCCTACCGCGAAAGTGGCTGGTAGCCGGTCAAAACGACGCGATTGACCCAACTGCGACATTTGACCCGTCACCGTCTTGAACCCATTTTGAATTGAGCGGGGCACCGTCGAACTGACGCGATTGACCCCTCTGAGACATTCGCCGTGAATGCTGCGCGTACAGGAACACCCGTGATACCTGGGGCGTGCGAACCTCGGAATAGATGCGCCTTACCGGAGTTCATATCGGTGAGCTAAGCCGGTCCGTATAGGTTATAATAGGCGGATATCGTGGCCCCGTAGCGCTCGGAGGCATCACATGCAACGGCGAAATTTCATCACGCTTCTCGGCAGCTCGGCGGCTTCCGGGGTTTCTTGGCCGTTCGCCACTTCGGCACAGACAACGTCCAAGATCTATCGGCTTGGGACACTTGGCCCTAGGGATCCTTTTGATGACAAGAGCCCGTTCGGCTCGATCCTTGTCCGTGTGCTGGCGCAGCGCGGCTATACGCTTGGACAAAATCTAGCTCTCGACGCTCGCGGGGCGAAGGGAGATATTCACCACGTGCCTCAACTCCTTCGGGAAATGAAGGAAGACAAGACCGACGCATTGGTTGTCAACGGCTTTCCAGTTGCTCTCGCTGCCAAGACGGCGGGTATTCCCACGGTCGTCGCCTTCGGCGCTGGCGATCCAGTAGCCACCGGCCTAGTGCAAAGTTTGTCCCGGCCGGGCGGCAACATCACGGGCATATCGGACAACGCGACCGAACTTTCCACCAAGCGCCTGTCGTTACTTAAGCAGTTGAATCCCAAACTGCACCGAGTCGCGATGCTGTGGAACAAGGAAGACCTCGGCATGTCGATGCGCTACCAGGCATCGGCCGATGTAGCTCAATCGGTTGGCGTCACCGTCATGCCGCTCGGCGTGCGTGAGCCCGACGATTTCAACGAGGCCTTCGCAGCGATGAACCGCGAGCCGCCGGACGCCATTCTCATGGTGTCCGACGCGCTAACCACGCTTAACAGGAAGCGCGTGTTCGATTACGCCGCCGAGCGAAAACTGCCGGCGATCTACGAGTACGACTTCCTTGTTCGGGACGGCGGCCTGATGTCGTATGGTGCAGATCTAAAGGAGTCGTTCGAGCGCGCCGGCGACCTGGTCGCTCGTATCTTCAAGGGGGCACAGCCAGGTGATCTGCCGTTCGAACAGCCGACGCACTATCCGTTTGTGATCAATCTGAAAACCGCTAAAGCCACCGGAATTGAGTTGCCACCGAATCTGGTGGCGCTCGCCGACGAAGTAATTGAATGACTGTGCATCGACTTCCGAGTTTGGCACATTTCGGAAATGCCGCGATGTCTGACTTGAGTCCGTTATCGGGAGCAAAGCGGAAATTGGATTTCGGGGCGGTCAGGTCAGCTTTGACCCGAAGGAAACATCGCAAGTCACCTCAATCATCGCGAACGTATGCGCTAGACCCCTGTCTCCCCGTAGCATTACGGTCCTGAGTGAAGTCGTCGGACCGACGT
>NZ_JADGRI010000215.1 GCF_017881085.1 Bradyrhizobium sp. | reverse complement strand
GCCTTGTTCTCGATGCGGCCGTACATATGCGTGCCGCAGGCCTTGCAGGCGTGCCGCTGGATGGTTGCCGAGGCGTCGATGATGTGCAGCTTGTCGCCGTTCTCGAGAACGGTCACATTGTCCCGCGGCACCACCGCGACCACCGAGAAGGTCGCCCCGGCGGGCTTCCAGCATTTGGTGCAGCCGCAGGCGTGATTGTGCGCGACATCGCCCTTGATGCCGATCTTGACCGGCTTGTCCTTGCATTTGCAGACGAGGGTTCCGCCGGCAAAACTGCCCGAACCCTTCTTCACTCCGTTGTCGACCGACGGATGGATGTGAACAGTCATAGGCCAATCCTCCCTTGTGTTTGACGTCTTTGCTTTCCGAACGCGCTTGGTTAGAACACGACGACCGAACGGATCGACTTGCCTTCGTGCATCAGATCGAACCCCTTGTTGATCTCCTCGAGCTTGAGCACGTGGGTGATCATCGGATCGATCTCGATCTTGCCATTCATGTACCAGTCGACGATCTTCGGCACGTCGGTGCGGCCGCGTGCGCCGCCGAACGCCGTGCCCTTCCAGACCCGGCCGGTCACGAGCTGGAACGGCCGGGTTGAAATTTCCTTGCCGGCTTCCGCCACTCCAATCACGACCGACACGCCCCAGCCGCGATGACAGGCTTCCAGCGCCTGGCGCATCACGGTGGTGTTGCCGGTGCAGTCGAAGGTGAAATCGGCGCCGCCGTCGGTCAGCGTGACCAGATGCGCGACGATATCGCCGTCGATCCTGGACGGGTTGACGAAATGCGTCATGCCGAAGCGGCGGCCCCATTCCTCCTTGCCATCGTTGAGGTCGACGCCAATGATCTTGTCGGCACCCACCATCCGCGCGCCCTGGATGACGTTGAGCCCGATGCCGCCGAGCCCGAACACGACCACGTTGGCGCCCGGCGTGACCTTGGCGGTGTTCACCACCGCGCCGACGCCCGTCGTGACACCGCAGCCGATGTAGCAGCTCTTGTCGAACGGCGCGTCTTCGCGGATTTTCGCCACCGCGATTTCCGGCAGCACGGTGAAATTCGAGAATGTCGAACAGCCCATATAATGGAAGATCGGCTGGCCCTTGTAGCTGAAGCGCGACGTGCCGTCGGGCATCACGCCCTTGCCCTGGGTGGCGCGGATGGCGGTGCAGAGGTTGGTCTTCTGGCTCAGGCAGCTTTTGCACTGGCGGCATTCGGGCGTGTAGAGCGGGATCACATGATCGCCGGGTTTGACCGAAGTGACGCCCGGTCCCACCTCGCGGACGATGCCGGCCCCTTCGTGACCGAGGATCGAGGGGAAAATCCCCTCGCTATCCAATCCATCGAGCGTGTAGGCATCGGTGTGACAAATCCCCGTTGCCTTGATTTCGACAAGGACCTCGCCCGCCTTGGGGCCTTCCAGATCGACTTCGACGATTTCGAGCGGCTTCTTTGCCTGAAACGCGACTGCGGCGCGTGTCTTCATGTACCGTTCCTCCACCCAAAGTTTTTTGCTTGAGTTTGGAAAATTTACGGTTTTTTCAAAATCTTTACGGTTTTTTCAAAATCATCGAGCCGCTGGGTAGACCCTCGTTGGCAATGCAGCGCGCTCACGAATCACAAAGCGCCAAAGGCCCAAGCAAGCCATCACGTATTTTCAAAACATTGCACGCTCGCGTCGAAAGTCAAGGCCGGTGGTTCCGGCACTGTCGTAATGAGATGGACCCGCCGCACAATTTTGCGATGCGGCAAAGCGATTTGCCACTGAGCGGTGACGTTCACCCGCGCGAGCAGGCAAGCACGAGATTTCTTGTCGAAAATCTGAAACGTGGAGATGGATTGCGCGTATTATGGTCAAGCCATGTTTTGTATGGAGGGCAGATTGATAGAAATCATCCTGACCGTCTGTGCCATCGCCAATCCCGCCAATTGCGAGGAAAAGCATCTTCAATTCGCCTGGAACGGTTCGATCCAACAATGCATGATGGCTGCGCAGCCCTATATCGCGCAGTGGATTGACCAGCACCCGGCATGGAGGACAGAGAAATGGAGCTGCGGTTACCCCGGCAACAGGAAGCGGGAAATTTGAGCTAGCCCACGTGGGCGCATGCCCAAATGCGGCGCCCGTTCGGCCGCACCCAGCGGCGAGGCCTCGCGGCGGGTTTCGGCGAACGCGGGCGTTTTGATTTTTAGTTCGGGCCGAACGCAATCCCCCAGGGCAACTCTCCAACCTGGATCGACTTGATAACCCGCTGGCGCGCCACGTCGATGACCGAGACGTCGTTTGAGACCCCATTGGCCACCAGCAGATATTTTTCGTCCGGCGTAAAGGCGCCGTGCCAAACGCGTTGACCGACCAGCAAATATTTCAAGACGACGTGAGTGACGCCATCGACCACAGCGACCCGATTGGCGGGTCCCAGATCGACGAAGCCGAGCTTGCCGTCTTTGGTGATATTGATGCCGACCGGCTGGATTGCCTCGGATCGGAGACCCGGAATCTCGAACTTGACGGTCTGCTTGAGTTGCCGTGTCGCCGGATCGATGATCGCGAGGTCGCCGCCGATCTCCGAGCTTACCCATAATTCGGACCCGTCGGCCTTGAACGCCGAGAAGCGCGGACGAGAGCCGACCAGCAAATTGCCGACGATCTGGCGGCTTGCCGTGTCGATGAAATGAACCATGCTGGTCGTTTCCGACGTGCATATCAGCGTCTTGGAATCCGGGCTGACCGTCATGCCTTCGGGCTCGATACCGACCGACACCTCGCCGATGGAGGCGCGCTTTTCGAGGTCGAGCACGGTCACCATCGCGTCGTTCTCATTGGCGACGTAGAGAATCTTCCCCGCCGGATCCAGCGTGAACTGTTCGGGATCCGGACCCGACGGCAACTCGCCGGCGCTGTTGAAGGTTTTCGCGTCAAAGACCTGGATCTTGTCATCGTCGCCGAGGGCGACATAGACCAGCTTGCCGTCGCGGGAGACTTCGATACCGCGCGGGCGTTGTCCAGTCTGGATGGTCGCAACCGTCTCCATCTTGTCGGTATCGATCACGGAGATGGAATTTCCCTTTTCGTTGGAAACATAGGCAAGGAAGGCGGAAGCGGATCCGGCCGAGAAAGAAAGTCCAAGCAGGGAAAGGCCAAATACCGCGGTCCAGCGCACATCGAACATGTCGTATTCTCCAACGCATCAGTCCGGCGGTGATGCAGGGAGTGTTTCCCCGCCGGGTCCGGGCTCTATTTGATGCTGATCCGCGGAAATAGACAATCGTCCGGCGGGCCCGAGGGAGTCGACCGGGCTCGCCGTTTCGTTGCGCTACACTGTAAATGGAGTACCTTGACCGCTGGCAAGCAAGAGTAATGGAAGCCAAAATGAAATGCTGGCATCGGCCGCGACTACCAAAGCGGCTCGACAAGGCGGCGTGGGATGAAATGTTGCAATGCAATCGAGCGGCGGAGCCTGTCCGAACATGGCATCGGAGGCGTGATTTGTTCCGGACTCTGTTCGTCGTCTGCGCGTTGATCGCTTCGAGCGGGATGGGGCTGGCCGACCAGCCGCTGGAAATCAAGATCGGCTACCTCCGCCAGGCGCCATCGAGAATCAGGATTTCGCTGATCGACGTCCCGGCGGCGAACGACGGCCTGGCCGGCGCGCAATTGGCGGTCGAAGACGATAATGCCACCGGGCGCTTTCTCAATCAGCGCTATACGCTCGTCGAGAAATTGGTTGGCGAGGGCGACGATCCGGTCGCGGCCATGAATGCGCTGGCCGATCAGGGAGCGTCATTCATCGTCACGGGCCTCGATGCGGACCGGTTGCTGAAAGTCGCGGACGCGGGTCAGGCGCGCGGCGAGACGTTGATCAACGTATCGGCTTTGGACGAGCGGCTGCGCGAGCAGGATTGCCGGAGCAATGTCATCCATGTTGCGCCCACGCGTTCCATGCTGGCCGACGCGCTCGCGCAATACCTGATCTGGAAGAAGTGGGGCAAATGGATGCTGCTGGTGGGCTCCCACGAAAACGATGCGCTGTTCGCTGAGGCATTGCGCCATGCCGCGACGCGATTCGGAGCCAAGATCGTCGAGGAACGGGTATTCAAGGACAGCGGTGGGGCGCGGCGCACCGATAGCGGGGTCGCCGAGATTCAGCGGCAGATGCCGGTCGTGACGCAAGGTGCTCCCGAGCACGACGTGCTCGTTGCGGCGGACGAAAGCGAGGTTTTTGCCGGCTATCTGCCGTACCGAACTTGGAATGCTCGGCCCGTCGCCGGCTCGGCGGGACTCATGCCCACCACATGGAATGCCGCGTTCGATCAATGGGGCGCCGTGCAACTGCAGAACCGCTTCACCAAGACATTTCAGCGCCCGATGACGGCGCTGGACATGCAAGCCTGGACGGCGGTTCGCATGATCGGCGAGGCGGCGGTCCGAGCCGGCTCCGGCGAACCGGGCAAGATGCTCGCCTATATCAAGGGCCCGGACTTCTCGGTTGCGGCGTTCAAGGGCCAAAAGCTGACACTGCGCGACTGGAACCTGCAATTGCGGCAGCCGATCCTGCTGTTCGACGGCAGGAACACGGTATCGGTCTCACCGCAGGAGGGCTTCCTTCACCAGGTATCGGCGCTTGATACCCTCGGTCTCGATCGTCCCGAAACCAAGTGCAAGCTCAAGTAATGACGGCCGTGCTGTCGCCTGGGCGCTCACGCTGAAGCGTAACGTTGACGCAATCGATCCGCGTTATTTTCTGAGGACGTCCACGCCGGCCTGATATATGCCGTCGATTGTCTTCTTGGCGTCCGCGTCGCTTGCGCCCTTGGCGTCATACTTGCCGCTCCAGGTGATGATTGAACCCGCGCCCTCTTTCGCGACGCTGATCGTCGACATGTAATTTGCGACCGGGAGGGGACCCTCGACAATGGAATAGCTATAGGAATGCGCGGCGTCATCGCGCTTTTCGAGCTTCTCGACGATGGTCCCACCGCCCTTGAGCGACAAGGTTCGCGTCTTGCCATCCGCGGACAACGCACATTTTTCGATTGCGGGATGCCAATTGCTGATGCCGCAAAAGTCGCCGATCTTCGTCCAGACGGCATCGGCGGAGGCGGCTGACGCACCCTTGATGCTGGATTCGATTGCGCTGGCAGGAACGGCGGTCAGGACAAGCAGTGACAGGCCGATAGCGGCACCCGATACTTTCATGCGCATTTCTCCCCTGATTTCCCGGCTATCAATGCACGGTGAGATTGAAGCGTAGCAGCGGACGCGGTCACGCGCAAATTAACCGGCATCTGGCTGGTGCAGAACTTATCGACGAGGTGGATTGCCGTTTGTGAGGGCTCCGGTTCGGGAGCGGAGCACAATAACGGCGGCCACCTCCGAATTTTTTAATTCGTTGCTTCGAGATCTCGGGCGGCGAACGTTTCCGGTGGGCCGTGATCGGCGGCCATGTTCGGCAACGGGACTGCTATTATCCATTCCGCCAAGCGGCAGCTGCCGATCATCCCGCACGCCAAAGCACCCAGGCATCGATTGCGATCGGCACATCCCGACTGGTCGCTGATCGAGGGCCTGCCCTTGTCCGTCCTCCATTTAACGCATTGATTTATAAGTAGTTATTTTATCTCGGCTAATTTATCGCGCGGCATGCCGCAGCGCAGCATTTTCGGCACGAACATTGCTTCACTGATCCCGCCGGAAATCGCAGGAGCGCACGGATGAAACGCATCATCCTTTCTCTCGGTATATTCGGTTGCTTGATGGGAGTCGTGAATGGCCGTGATTTAGGACAATGGGATGCGGTCAATCCCGAAGTGCGTGAATGGTATCAGGCCCTGATGCAGCCGGACGTTCCGAATGCGTCATGTTGCGGCGAAGCGGACGCCTACTGGGCCGATGAAATCCATGTCAAGGACGGCAAGACCTACGTCACGATCACCGATGACCGGCCCGACGAACCGCGCAGCCGACCTCACATCGAGATCGGAACGGAGATCGAAATCCCGACCAACAAACTCAAATGGGACAAGTCGAATCCGACCGGTCACGGCATCGTGTTCTTGAGCCGTAACCGCTACGTGTTCTGCTACGTCCAGCCCGGCGGCGTCTGATCGACGCCGGCGATCTGGCCTGCGGCTATTTTGCCCGCGACTATTTCAAGAGTCGCAGCAGCGCCTGACCGGCTTTGCTGCTCAATTCCCTGGCGTCCAGCGTTCCGTCATGGTCCGGATCCGCGGCATTGAAACGCTGCTCGACCACCGCGAGATATTCGTCCTTGGTGAGGGTGCCGTCGTGGTCGGGATCGGCAGCGGCCAACTCCTTCGCGGTCAATCTGCGGGCCAACTCTCGTTTGTCGAGCGTGCCGTCATGGTCGCGCTCCAGCTTGTCAAACGCCGCGGACGCCGCCTTCTTCGCCTCGGCGAGATCGATCGTGCCGTCATTATCCGTATCGAACATGCCGATGGCACTGCGGGACTTCGCCAAGGCCGGCAACGCGCCAGCGAGCAAAGTGCCGGCGGCAAGCGTGAGAACAAAAGTGCGGCGCGATATCATGGGTGTAGCCTTTCCCTGGTTCCCTCTGCACACGTAACGCTGGTTCCGAAAGCGCGTTCCCTGACGAAAAAAGTATCCTGCCGAACAGCCTTCCGGTTTACGGACAATCGGGCCGCAGCGTTCCAGCCCGACCCGACCGCCACATCGAGATTATCGGCGGCGACGCTCCCGATCAACCGACGCGGAAATTCAGGTTGACGACGTCAAGGACGTGCGGATTTTCGCCAGCAGCTCGGCACGCAGTTTGCGGGCCGCAAGCGCCTGATCCATTTCGACTTATCCGTGACCGGATCCGTTGATTTCGGTTGAAGGTCCGCCGCCCGGCACAAGTGGCAATCAAGATATCCCGTGACGAATGTCATGGTGGCGCAAGAAAGATCAGTGCGACACCGCCTGCCTCAGCCGTTCGACCGCGCCCCGCACATCCGTCCATTGCGCCTTGTCCGGGGCGAATTGCCGCCTCAGGTAGGACACGAGCTCTGCCACCTGATCGTTGGTCATGGCGTCCTTGAAGCCCGGCATGTAGCCGAGATCGCTGGAGACCGGTGACGCGATGCCGTGCAGGATGATCTGGATCAGATTGTCGGGGGCTGCACTATGCAGATTGCTGTTCAGCGCCAGCGACGGCCGGCTGCCGAACAAGGGCGCGCCGCCAACCGCATGGCAAACCGCGCAGGCGCCCTCATAGAGACGCGCCCCTGGCGCTGACGCCGAAACGACCCGGGTGCCGGTCGAGGTTTCGAGTTTGGCGGCCAGAACGTCCTGAGCCGCTTGATCGATCGCGGTGGTGTTGAATGACGCGAGATAAGCCGCCATGGCGCGAATGTCCCGGTCGGGCAGCCCAGCGAGTTCCTTCACCACCGGCGCCATCGGTCCCGCGGCGACGCCGTGAAAGCGGGATTCACCGGTCCGCAGATAGGCGAATAGCTCATCCTCGCTCCAGGGTATCGGCGCGTGGGAAAGCGATGTCAGCGGCGGTGCTTCCCAGCCCTCGGTAAGACCGCCGGCCAGATAGGCGTCAGCTTTTTCGGCCCCCAATGCATTGCGCGGCGAGTGGCAGGCGCCGCAATGGCCGAGGCCCTCGACCAGATAGGCGCCGCGATTCCACAGCTCCGATTTCTTCGGGTCGGCTTCGAACACCTCGGCTGAATGAAACAGCGCGTTCCAGCCCGCCATCAGCGGACGCCAATTGAAGGGAAACGCCAGCGAAGGATCGCGGTTTTCGGCACGCACCGGCGTTTGCGCCATTAGATAAGCGTAGAGCGCTTGCAGGTCGGCATCGGTCGTCTTGGCGTAATGCGGATAAGGAAACGCCGGATAGAGATGCCTTCCGTCGCGGTGAATGCCCTCGCGCATCGCGCGCTCGAAGGCGGGATAGGACCATGCGCCGACACCGGTCTCAACATCTGGCGTGATGTTGGTGCTCCAGATCGTGCCGAAGGGGGTCTCGATCGCCCGGCCGCCGGCGTTGAGGACGCCGTTGGCATCGGTGTGGCAGACCGCGCAGTCACCGAGCGCGGCAAGCTGCTGGCCACGGGCGATGGTCGCCGCCGAATAGGTCGAAGCATCCGGCCGCGCGATCGGTGCGATCGACCGCCACGGCAGCACGGCCGCCGTGACACTGATCGCCGCGGCGCATAGCGCCCCGACGGTCGCGAGCGCGCCGCGCCGCTCGATGAACGGATTTTTCCAGCGATCCGTCGATGCCACGCGCTTGGGTGCCGCTATTGGGATTGCGGGTGCCGTCGCGTCCCGATCGCCTCGTAATCCCCGAAGAATTTTTTCCGGCGTGAACGGCAGTTCGCGGAAACGCACGCCTGTGGCGTCGAAGATCGCGTTGGCGATAGCTGCAGCACTCGGGACAGAAGCGGATTCGCCGACGCCGAGCGGCGGCTGATCCTGCCGCGGCAGCATCAACACGTCGATCTTGGGAACATCGGGGAATTTGAGGATGGGGTAGGCGCCCCATTCGCGGGAAGTCACCGAGTTACGATCGAACGAAACCTCTTCCATCAGCGCACGGCTGGTCGACTGGATGACGTTGCCGTGAATCTGATGGCGGACGCCGTCGGGATTGATCATCAGGCCGGAATCCTGGCCGGCGACGACGCGGGTCACGCTGACATCGCCGGTCGCCTTGTTCACGGCGACGTCGGCGATCCAGGCCGACCACGCCGCGCCATAGCCCGGAAACTTGCTGTGCACATAGAGGGCGTAGGCAAAACCCCGCCCGCGCACGATATCGCCCTCGGCGACCGGCTCTTGCCACTGTGGACGCGGGGTCCAGCCGGCGCGCTCGGCAACGGCGTTGACGAGGTCGATCGCGCGCTTGTCCTTGAGATAGCGCAGGCGATATTCGATCGGATCGACGCCGGCCTCGGTCGCCAGTTCGTCGATATAGGATTCATGGGCAAATGTGTTCGGCAATGCCGAGACGCCGCGAAACCACGAGGCGCGCACGATCGGCGGCATGTCGTGCGCCACCACGCGCATGTCCTGGTAATCATAGGGCGGGATCGCGGTGCGGTCGCCCATCTCGAACACGGCCGGTGTCGGCGCAACGGCTCCGGTGAGCAGCAGCGCGAGCGTAGGCGCACCGTTGGAGGGATAGCGAGTCGCAAAATCGTAACCAGCGACGCTGCCATCGGCGTTCAGTCCACCTTTGACGTCCATCAGTTGCGCCGTGCCCTTCGGCTCCCAGGCGTGCTCCTGCTCGCGCGTCAATTGCACCCGGACCGGTCGGCCGACCGCACGCGCCAATAGAACCGCGTCGGCGGAAACATCGTCGGCGCAGTTGCGGCCATAGCA
>NZ_JADGRI010000214.1 GCF_017881085.1 Bradyrhizobium sp. | reverse complement strand
GTAGAACACCGAGCTCTGGATCAAGCAATTACGATTGGCGCAGCTTCTCCGCGGGCGCCGAATCCGTGATACGCTCGCCGCCATATTGAGTGATCCGATGAAGTCCCGCTTGATTTTCTGCCTGCTCCTGATCCCTGCCGCGGTTGCCGGTGCCAGCCTTGTGCAGGCGCAGGACAAGGGCAGCGTCCATCCGAAGCCGCTGCCGCCGCTGGTCAATCCCAACGATCCCAAACTGGGCGCCAAGGAATTGTTCGGTCGCAAGGTGCTGCCGGCGGCGATGCCGACGCACGTGATCGGCTTCTACGCCAAGGGCTGCATCGCGGGCGCCGAAGCGCTGCCGCTTACCGGTGACACCTGGCAGGTGATGCGGCTGTCGCGCAATCGCAACTGGGCGCATCCCGACATGGTCAAGCTGTTGGAGCGGCTTTCGGTCAAGGCGCACAAGGAAGCGGGCTGGCCGGGCATCCTGGTCGGCGACATGTCGCAGCCGCGCGGCGGTCCTATGTTCACCGGCCACGCCAGCCATCAGGTCGGACTGGACGCCGACGTCTGGCTGACGCCGATGCCGAACCATGTGTTGTCGCGCGAGGAACGCGAGGAAATGTCCGCGGTCATGATGGTGCGCCCCGACCGGCTCGACGTCGATCCGCACGTCTTCACGCCGGGCCATCTCGCGGTCATCCGCGACGCCGCGCAGGAGCCGACCGTGCAGCGGATCTTCGTCAACGCGGCGATCAAGAAGGCGCTGTGCCGCGAAGCCAAGGGCGACCGCAGCTGGCTTTCCAAGATCCGGCCGATGTACGGCCACGACTATCACTTCCATATCCGCATCAAATGTCCGCCCGGCAGCACCGACTGCGAGAGCCAGCCGGAGCCGGCGGAGAGCGAAGGCTGCAGCGCGGATGATCTGGCCTTCTGGTTCAAGGATTCGATCATCCACCCCCAGCCGCCGAAAGAGCCGCCGAAGCCGAGGCCGCCGATGACCTTGGCGCAATTGCCGACCGCCTGCCGCCAGGTGCTGGCCGCGCCGGACGCCAAGCCATAGCGACACGGTTTCAATCGGCGCGAGAATGCGCTAGAGTAAAGAAGCCATCGCGCCGTAAGCGCGACCGGCATTTTGGGACGGCGGTCCCGGCTTCTTCATCTTTGCAGATCCCCAGCAGATGCGTGGCGATGCCGCGCAGCTAGCGCCATTCCGTGAGGACCGCCATGCGCATCAGTGCACGCAACCAGATCAAGGGTATTGTCGTCGAAGTGAAGAAGGGCGCGACCACCTCGCATGTCCGCGTCGATATCGGAGGCGACAATATCTTGACCTCCTCGATCACCAACGAGGCCGTCGATGAGCTGGGCATCAAGGCCAAGAGTGCGGTTACCGTCGTGGTGAAGGCCTCCGACATGATGATCGGGGTGGATTGACCATGCGTACACCTCTCCTGATCGCGCTGATGCTGCTCGGGACCGCTCCCGCATGGGCGGCGGAAGAACCGAGCGGCTGCGACAAGTTCAAGTGGAACATCGAGCAGGAAAGGGCGGCGCTGACCGCGCCGGATCGCGTCAAGCTCGCATCCGGCGCCGACCTCGCCGCGCTGCCGTCGACCGGGATGACGCTCGCCTTGCGAACGCCCAGTGAGGCAAGACTGCCCTCGCCGCCCGAACGCGCGCTGAAGGAAGGCACCTTTGCCGGTTTTGCCAATATCAAGGCTGCGTCGAAGGCCGGCCTGTATACGGTCAGCCTGTCCGCCGGCGGTTGGGTCGACGTGATACAGGATGGGCATTTTCTCAAGCCGAAGGCTTTCAGCGGCGCCACCGACTGCGACGGCATCCGCAAGACCATGAAATACGAGCTTTCGGCTGGCCCCTTCGTGCTGCAGGTCAGCGGCACCAAAGAGGATTCGGTATCGATCGCGATCCTGCCGTCCGAATAGACGGGAACAAGGGCCCTTTACCGGAAAGCCCAGCCTGCTATTGTTTTTGCGCTGCGATATCCCGATCGGCCGTAAGTCGCCGGGAGCAGCGGAACGGCGCTTCCGCCTGTCGCATTCGATTTTCAACCAACGCCTGTTTTGCGCGCGCCGACAAGCGTGCCGCGAACCCGCACGGAGCGCCACCATGTATCGTCTCGCCCGAACTCTTACTGCCCTTGTCATCCTGTGCGGAGCGGCCGTTTCGCCCGCCCTCGCCGAGGACAAGAGCATCACCGTGTTTGCCGCGGCTTCGATGAAGAACGCGCTCGACGACATCGATGCAGCCTTCACCGCCAAGACCGGCGTCAAGGTCGCCGCCAGCTATGCCGCGAGCTCGACGCTGGCAAAGCAGATCGAACAGGGCGCGCCGGCGGATATCTTCCTGTCCGCCGACACCGACTGGATGGACTATGCGACGGCCAGGAAAAACATCAACGAACCGACGCGGGTCAACCTGCTCGGCAACAGCATCGTGCTGATCGCGCCGAAAGATTCCAAGATCGACAATGTGACGATCGGCCAGGGCTTCGATCTGGCCAAACTCGCCGGCGACGGCAAGATCGCCACCGGCGACGTAAAGGCCGTGCCGGTCGGCAAATACGCCAAGGCGGCGCTGGAAAAACTCGGCGCGTGGCAGGCGGCCGAGCCGAAATTCGCGATGGCCGACAGCGTGCGCGCCGCGCTGACGCTGGTGGCACGCGGCGAAGCGGCGCTCGGCATCGTCTATTCGACCGATGCCAAGGTCGAGCCCGGCGTCAAGATCGTCGGCACCTTCCCCGCGGACTCCCACCCGCCGATCATCTATCCGGTCGCGGCGACGACGACTGCAAAACCCGAAGCCGCCGAATATCTTGCCTTCCTGCGTTCGTCGTCGGCGAAAACCGTTCTCGAAAAATACGGATTCACCTTCCTGATGCGCCCGACCTCCTGAGCTTGGTGTTCGACATCTCACCAACGGAATGGACGGCGGTCCAGCTTTCGCTGCGGGTCGCCACGGTGGCGACGCTGGTGGCGACGCCGCTCGGGATCGCCGTGGCGTGGCTGTTGGCGCGGCGCGATTTCTGGGGCAAGGCGGTGCTCGATGCGCTGATTTACCTGCCGTTGGTGCTGCCGCCGGTCGTCACCGGCTATCTGCTGCTGCTGACGTTCGGGCGCCGCGGCCTGGTCGGCGCGTGGCTCGCGGACCATCTCGGCATCGTACTCGCGTTCCGCTGGACCGGTGCGGCGCTGGCCTGCGGCGTGATGTCGTTTCCGCTTCTGGTGCGCCCGATCCGGCTCTCGATCGAAGCGGTCGACCGGCGGCTGGAACAGGCGGCGGAAACGCTGGGTGCTGCGCCTTTCCGGGTATTCCTGACCATCACCTTGCCGCTCGCGCTGCCGGGCGTGCTGGCCGGCATGGTGCTCGGCTTTGCGAAAGCGATTGGCGAATTCGGCGCCACCATTACCTTCGTGTCGAACATTCCCGGTGAAACCCAGACCATCTCCTCGGCGATCTATTCGCTGATCCAGACCCCGGACGGCGACAGCGCGGCGCTGCGGCTGGTGGTGGTTTCGGTTCTGATTGCGTTTGCGGCGCTGGTTGCCTCCGAGGTGCTCGCGCGGCGCGCCACCAAGCGCCTGCACGGGAATTGACCATGCTGCGCGTCGACGTCGCAAAACAGCTCGGCGAATTCTCGATAGAAGCTTCCTTCACCAGCGAGGGGCGCGTTACCGGCCTGTTCGGCGACTCGGGCGCCGGCAAGACCTCGCTGATCAACATGATCGCGGGCCTGCTGCGGCCCGATCGCGGCATCATCGCCATCGACGGCGAGACGCTGGACGACACCGCGGCGCAGATCCATGTCCCGGCGCATCGCCGCCGCATCGGTTATGTGTTCCAGGACGCCCGGCTGTTCCCGCATCTGGATGTCAGGCAAAATCTCGACTACGGCCGGCGCATGAATCGGTTGGCCGACGATCCCGCGCAACGCCAGCGCGTCATCGACCTGCTCGATATCGGCGGCCTTCTGGATCGACGGCCCGGCCAATTATCCGGCGGCGAGCGCCAGCGCGTCGCGTTCGGACGCGCGCTGTTGTCAAAACCGAGATTGCTGCTGCTGGACGAGCCGCTGGGGTCGCTGGATGCGGGCCGCAAGGTGGAGATCCTGCCCTATCTGATACGCCTGCGCGACGAGGCCAGGATACCCATGGTGTATGTCAGTCACGATGTCGCCGAACTGCGCCAGTTGGCGACGCAGATCGTGATGCTCCGGCGCGGACGCATTGCCGCCTTTGGCGGCGTGAAGGTGCTGCCGGGGACATCTGCCTGAGGCCGAGAACAGCCGATTCAGCCACTGTCAGAGATTGATCCCGAACCGCGCCAGCACCGCTACGGTGACAATGTACAGCACTATCGTAAGAACACAGCTTGCGCCCATGCTGGGCCAGAAACCTACTCCGGCCCTGAGCATCGCCGGAAGAACCAGGAACATCGGCAGCGACGGCAGGACATACCAGAATGTTGATTCCGCGTGACTGGCGATCCGCTCGGCATCGCCGGTATCGCGCCACAGCCACAGGATTCCCAACAGCGACACCAAGGGCAGCGACACGATCAGCGCCCCCAAAGCGGGACTGCGCTTCGCGACCTCGGACACCACGGCGATGATGACGCCGGATAACGCACACTTGATAATGAAGTAGACCATTGGGTTTGCCCTTTCCGCTGCATCATGGCGCAAGAAAGGATGAGTGTTCCATCGGCAATTTCGATCGGTTCCCGATCACCCATTTCGTTTCGACGAAAACCGCCCCTTGCCTTTGCAGCGGGTGCAAATTAAAAAGGTCGCAGGGGAAAGGCAGTCTCCCCTCGAGACCACGGTCCAAGTGCTGCGCAACGCTCGACGTGTCGAGGAATTGCGCATGGGCCACACCAAGAACTCCATTCCTACAGTCGACTATTACGCCCGACCGCGACTAGCTCCCTTGCTCCTGGTGCTCGCGCTTGCACCGCAAGCTCACGCGGCGGACCGCTTTGACAAGCTGTCCGGCGCGCAAATCGCAGCAACGCTCGGCGGCATGCAGGTCACCGACGAGGTGCACTGGTGCGAGGTCTATGGGCGGGACGGCACGCTTCGAAGCTATGCGATGCGACGCGTTCATCTCGGTACCTGGCGGATCCGGGGCAACGAGATCTGCATCGATTTCGGCCATGACGCCGACGGGAACTGTTTCGAGGTCTGGCTGCAGGGCAACAAGGTCGTGATGCAGCGCGACGCCGAGGACAATTATCCGACCGAAGGAATCCTTGAAGAGCCCACGGACGCCACGCCGGTTGTGGCGGTTGGGAAGCCGTAAAGACGCCGCCATGGACCTTGGCCGGACAGCATCACACACAGTCCGACGCCATAGGGCATATCGCTCGTCTGAAATCGTGAATTGGGGCGCAGCAGCAAACAGGAGTTTTGACATGACGAACAGACTTGCACTTGCGGCGCTACTTGCCGCGCTAACGATGCCTGCGTTCGCGTACGCCGCCGAGATCGACTGGAACAAGGTCGACGCCGCGCTCGGGAAGTCGGCGGTGCTGTCGGGCGATGTGCATCGCTACGGCTTGCCGCGTTCCGACCTGAAGGTGACGCTGGACGGTGTCGCCATCAAACCAGCCCTCGCCTTGGGCGGCTGGGTTGCGTTCGCGCCGATGGGCGACGAAGCCATGGTAATGGGCGACCTCGTGCTGCTCGAAACCGAGATCACGCCCGTCATGACCAAGCTCCTGGACGGCGGTCTCGACATCACCGCCATCCACAACCACATCCTTCGCGCCTCGCCCGCCACCTTCTACATGCATGTCGGCGGGCATGGCGATCCGGAGAAGATGGCAACCGTCATCCGGTCGGCGCTGGCATCGAGCAAAACGCCGTTCGATCCTCCGACCACCGGGGCCGCGCCGGCGCCTGCGATCGATCTCGATACCGCCAAGCTCGATGAAATCATGGGCGTCAAGGGTACCGCGACCGGCGGCGTGTATCAGTTCGGCGTGCCACGCCGCGATCCACCGTTGGAGATGGGAATGAAGGTGACCGGCCCGCTCGGCGGCGCCAACGCCATCAACTTTCAGCCGACCGGCAACGGCAAGGCCGCGATCACCGGCGACTTTCTGGTGACGGGAAACGAGGTCAGCCCGCTGATCCGCGCCTTACGCGCGAACGACATCGAAGTGACCGCGATCCACAGCCACATGCTGGACGAGCAGCCGCGAATGTTTTTCATCCACTTCTGGGCCAATGACGACGCCCTGAAGCTGGCACGGGGTGTGCGCGCCGCGCTGGAGAAGACGGCGATCGCCAAGAGCTGAGGCTGCCCCCTGCTCGCTTGCCTGGACTTGCCGTTCCGGCATCACGATTCCTCAGGCGGTTTCGTGTGCCGGAACATTCCGAGCAGGGTCACGTCATAAACGATCTTGAGGCATCCGCACACCACCAGCGGCAATGCCGAAAACGGCCCCGCCAGCATGAAGCCGGCCATCGCGGGGCTGATGGAAGAGGCCAGGCTGCGCGGCACCGCGGTCACGCTCGCCGCCGCAGTGCGTTCGGCAGGCGTGACCACGGCCATGACATAGGACGATCGAGTCGGCACATCCATTTGCGACAGGGCCGACCGGATCAGCAGGAGAATGAGCACGACGGTCAGGTTCGATGAGAACGCGACCGCGATCAGGCAAAGGCTCGATGGAATGTGGGTAAATACCATCGTGTTGACGAGCCCGATGCGTCTGGCGAGCCATGCGGCGACCGGAAACGAAATCGCGCTCAACAGGCTGGCGCAGAAGAAGAAGGCGCTTGCCGCACCAAGCGATAAATCAAACCGCTGGAAGAGCCACAGGACCAACAGCGACTGAACGACGAAACCGCCGGCAAAGGCGTCAAGACTGAACAGGGCGGCGAGCTTGTAGACGATCTTGCGCGACGGCCCGAGCGCCTGGCCGGGGCGGGATGCCGCGCGCATGTGGTCGCGGGGCAGACGGCTGTAAAGAAACGCCGCCAACAGTCCGAGCGCCGCGTAACCGTAGAACATCAGCCGCAGCGCGCCGATCTCCGGCAACCCCCGCGCGGTCAAGAACTCGGGCAAGGCGGCCGCGAGCGATCCGGCGGCAGCGGTCAGCGAGCCGATCAGGCTGTAGCGGGCGAACACCCCGGTGCGGTTCTGGTCGCTGGTTTCCTGCGTCAGCAAAGCGTGCTCGAGGGGAATCAGCATTCCCAAGTCGCCGGCCGAAGGATTGATGGTTCCTAAGAAAGCGACGAGCAGGACCGGCGCGACCGCTTCGACCATCGGGAAGACAAGCCCCGTGAGAGTGGCAAGTCCGGCGCCGATCAGAAACAGGTTTCTGAGATCGTAGCGGGGTGCGACGAACCCGACCAGCAATGTCAGAGCAGCTGTTCCAAGCAATGAGGCACTTGCGACGATCCCGACTTGCTGCGGGGAAAGTCCGATGGCCAAGAGATAGACAGGCAGGATGATAACGGCGAAACCATCGCCGAATCCGCGCAACGCCCTCGCGCCGTACAGATTTAAGATGTCCGACCGCGGCTTCGCATATGCAAGACTGGTCATCGGTAGACCTGCCACATCAATGCGTCGATGCAGGAGGATTTGAGCGCCGTTTCGTCGGCATCCGGCCTTGATATTCCGATATCGGCGAGCAGCCGATCGTCAAGTTCGAGAAGTTGCGCGTACTGACGCCGGCGCTCACGCCGCGCGGCAATCCCTGTCAGCCACGAGAGCGGGACTTGCCAGAACCGTCCACGGTCCGGGAACGACGCTAAGGCTGCCTGGGTGTTGTTGGTTGGTGCAAAACTCGCGCTGCCGCAAGACATGTCTCACCTCCACAATGGAGCGAGACAACGCTTGGCTGCGAAAGCTCATCGGGCGGTTGTCGACGGCCCGAGCTGGTATTTGTATCACGCCGGCCCTTGGGGGACAATTCTTTCTCAGGATCGTTCAAATCGCCGCCCACCCACTGGCAAGCCGCCCGCTATCCTGTAAGCTTGCCAACGGACTGGCGGATCTGCCCGGCCGCCGGACCGCAACAAAAAAAGCAAAGCTTGGAGGATTCCCCATGTCAGCTCCCAGGAGCCGTGTCTCGTTCGATCGCCGCACGCTTCTGCGTGCGGGCGCCGGCATGGCCGGCATTCTCGCCACCGGCCGCGCGCCGGTCTTCGCGCAAACCGCGCCGAAAAAACTCGTGTTCGCGCATATCAACGCGGTCCCGGAATCGGCCGCGGTCGCGTTCGACTGGATGGCGAAGGAATTGACCGCGCAGTCCAAGGGCGCGCTCGAGATGCAGTTCTTCGGCAAGACCCTGATCCCGCAGGAGCTGGAGATCATGAACGCGGTCAAGTCCGGCAGCATCGCGATGGGCAGCCCGGCCGGCGCCGCCGCAACGGTGTTTCCGGAAATGGGCGCGCTGCTCGTGCCTTATCTCGTGAAGGACTACGGCTCGGCCTACGCCATGCTCAACGGGCAGATCGGCGGCAAGATCAGCAAGCAGATAGAGGACAACTACAAGCTCAAGGTGCTCTGCTATTTCGATTACGGCTTCCGGCATTTCTGGACGTCAAAGAAGCCGATCGTCGAACCGAAAGACCTGCGGGGCCTGAAAATCCGCGTGCAGCAGGCCAAGATCTTCGGCGACACCATCAACGGGCTCGGCGGCAGCGCGGTGCCGATGGCGTATGGCGAGGTTGTCACCGCCGCCAAGCAGGGCGTGATCGACGGCGGCGACCTGCCGATTGTCAACATGAAGGCGCTGAAGATCTACGAAGTGTCGAAATACGCCTCGCTGACCTATCACAATTACGGCCCGACCAATGCGGTGATGAACCTCGACATCTGGAACGGGCTCACGCCCGAGCAGCAGAAGCTGGTGATGGATCTGTCGCGCGCCGCGCAGGAGAAGATCAGGCAGGCCACCGAGTCGGTCGACAATTTCGCCAAGGCCAAGGAGGAACTGGAGCCGCTCGGCATGACCGTGGTGGAAGCCAAGGTCGAGGAATTCCGCAAGGTGGCGCAAGCGAAGATATGGCCCGCCTACAAGAGCCAGTACGGCGCCTTGTGGGACGAGATCGAAGGCTTCAAGGCCTGAGCCAGCATCGGGGCCGGAGAAAAGTGCTCGGCCTCATCGCCCGTCCCATCCGCCCGCCAGGATTCCATCGCGCATGTTGCGTATTCTCTCTGCCGTCCCGAAAATAACGGTCACGGCCCTGATCATCCTTGCCATCCTCAACCTGTTGGTCGGCGTGATCCTGCGCTATTTCGTTGGCGCCATCACCGACTGGCTCGATGTCGACCCGGTGCCGTTCACCTGGGTCGAGGAAGTCGGCGAGCTGTCGCTGGCTTGGCTGACGCTGATCGGTGCGGCGATCGGCATCCAGTCACGCTCGCATTTCAC
>NZ_JADGRI010000028.1 GCF_017881085.1 Bradyrhizobium sp. | reverse complement strand
AAAGCCGGCAGCACCAACCTCGTCGACGTCCTGAACTATGCCGAGCCTGTGACAAAGAAGGGTTTTGTCTTCATGGACACGCCCGGCTACGACCCGGTCGCGGCGACCGGGCAGGTGGCCGGCGGCGCCAACCTCGTCTGCTTCACGACGGGGCGCGGCAGCGTGTTCGGCTGCAAGCCCGCGCCCTCCATCAAACTTGCGACCAATACGCCGATGTACAAGCGCATGGAAGACGACATGGACGTCAACTGCGGCACCATCCTCGACGGCGAGGAAACCGTGCAGCAATGCGGCCAGCGCATCTTCGACCTGATACTGAAGACCGCCTCGGGACAGCCGACCAAGAGCGAGAGCTTTGACTTCGGCGGCGCCGAATTCGCGCCATGGGTGCTTGGGGCTACGATGTAAGTGGTCGAATAGCGAATAGGGAATGGAACCCCTATTCGCCATTCGCCCTCACTCACGCACTTCCCATAGGCAATTGCTGCCCGTTGTTAGTGCTTGATCCCACCGGGAACCAGTGTTCTGCTTAAAAAAGCTGCTGGAGCAACCCAACTTTGTCGATCTTCGTCGCACTACATCACGTTACGCACTACAAATACGACCGACCGATCGATCTCGGCCCGCAAACCATCCGGCTGCGCCCGGCGCCGCACACGCGTACGCCGATCCTCAGCTATTCGCTCAAGGTCTTGCCAGCGAACCATTTCGTGAACTGGCAGCAGGATCCGCAGGGCAATTGGCTGGCGCGCTATGTCTTCCCGGAAAAGGCCACGGAACTCAAGATCGAGGTCGATTTCACGGCGCAGATGACCGTGATCAATCCCTTCGACTTCTTCGTCGAGCCCTACGCCGACAGTTTTCCGTTCGCCTATACCGCCGATCTCAACACCGAACTCGCGCCTTATCTGGCAACCATCGAGCCTGGACCGCTGCTTGCGAAATATCTGGAGGAGATTCCGCGCGAAGCGTCCAGCACGGTCAACTTCCTGGTCGATCTCAACGCGCAACTGCAGAAAAGGATTCGTTATATCATCCGGATGGAGCCGGGCGTTCAGACGCCGGAAGAGACGCTGGCCTCCGGCGCCGGATCGTGCCGCGATTCCGCGTGGCTGTTGATCCAGACCCTGCGGCATCTCGGGCTCGCCGCCCGTTTCGTCTCGGGCTACCTGATCCAGTTGCGCCCCGATATCGATCCGGTCGAGGGGCCGCGCGAGGTCGAGAACGATTTTACCGATTTGCACGCCTGGGCCGAGGTCTACCTTCCCGGCGCCGGCTGGATCGGGTTCGACGTCACCTCGGGCATGCTGACCGGCGAGGGGCATATTCCCGTCGCCGCCACGCCGCATTACCGCACGGCGGCGCCGATCTCAGGCGCGGTCGGATTCGCGCAAGTCGAATTCGCCTTCGAGATGAACGTCAAGCGCATCCGCGAAGCCCCTCGAATTACAAAACCTTTCTCCGACGATTCCTGGGCGCGCCTCGACCGGTTAGGGGAGCGGGTCGATGCCGATCTCAGGGAAGGCGACGTTCGCCTGACCATGGGCGGGGAGCCGACTTTCGTTTCGGTCGATGACCTGGAGTCGCCGGAGTGGAATATCTCCGCGGTCGGCCCGACCAAGCGCGGCCTTGCCGATGATCTCATCCGCAAGCTTCGGACGCGGTTCGCGCCGGGCGGCCTGTTACATTACGGGCAGGGCAAGTGGTATCCCGGTGAAAGCCTGCCGCGTTGGGCGTTCGGCCTGTATTGGCGCAAGGACGGCGTGCCGATCTGGAAGAACTCCGACCTGATCGCCGCTGTCGAGGGGCCGCACCGGGCGCGGATCGACGACGCCGCGCGCTTCGCGGAAAGCACCGCGGCCAAACTCGGCGTCGATGCCGAATATGTGCTGCCGGCGTATGAGGACCCCAGCCACTGGCTGCAGAAGGAAGCGGGCCTGCCGCCCAATGTCGATCCCAGCGATTCCAAGCTGTCCGATCCCGAGGAGCGCGCGCGCATGGCGCGGGTATTCGATACCGGCCTCAACACACCCAAAGGATTCGTGCTGCCGATCCAGCGCTGGAATGCCGATGCAAGCAAGTCCTCGCGCTGGAAGAGCGAACGCTGGAAGCTGCGCCGCGGCAATCTGTTCCTGACGCCCGGCGATTCCCCGCTGGGCCTGCGGCTGCCGATCGCGTCGCTGCCGCATATCCCCGCCGACGAATATCCCTACACCGTCGAGCAGGATCCGCTGGAGCCGCGCGGGGAACTGCCGGTCTACGACGCGACGCCGGCCGAGGCCGCGCCGCAGCAGGAGGTGCAGGAGCAGCAGCTCAAGGGCGGCGGCGTGCGCACCGCGATGTCGATCGAGATCCGCGACGGCGTGCTGTGCGCCTTCATGCCGCCGGTGGAGAAGCTCGAGGATTATCTGGAACTGATCTCGGCGGTGGAGGCCAGCGCCGAAGAGATGCAGATGCAGGTGCATGTCGAGGGCTATCCGCCGCCGTTCGACCCACGGGTCGAGGTGATCAAGGTGACGCCCGATCCCGGCGTCATCGAGATCAACATCCAGCCGGCGAAGAGCTGGCGGGACGCCGTCGACATCACCTTCGGCCTGTACGAAGACGCCGCACAGGTCCGGTTAGGCGCCAATCGCTTCCTGGTCGACGGCCGGCACACCGGTACCGGCGGCGGCAATCACGTCGTGGTCGGCGGCAGCACGCCGGCAGACTCGCCGTTCCTGCGCCGTCCCGATCTGCTCAAGAGCCTGGTGCTATATTGGCAGCGGCATCCCTCGCTGTCCTATCTGTTTTCGGGGATGTTCATCGGTCCCACCAGCCAGGCGCCGCGCATCGACGAGGCGCGCCATGACGGCCTCTATGAGCTGGAGATCGCGCTGGCCCACGTGCCGCCGCCTGATATCAAGGCGCCGCTGTGGCTGGTAGACCGGCTGTTCCGGCACATCCTGGTCGATATCACCGGCAATACCCACCGCGCCGAGATCTGCATCGACAAACTCTATTCCCCCGACAGCGCCACGGGCCGGCTGGGACTGGTCGAATTCCGCGCGCTGGAAATGCCGCCCGATCCGCGCATGAGCCTCGCGCAGCAATTGCTGATCCGGGCGCTGATCGCAAAACTCTGGCGCGAGCCGCAGCAAGGCAAGTTCGTGCGCTGGGGCACCACGCTGCATGATCGCTTCATGCTGCCGCATTTCCTCTGGGAGGATTTTCTGGATGTGCTCAGCGAACTGAGGCAGTCCGGCTACGATTTCTCGCCGGACTGGTACGCAGCGCAGCTCGAATTTCGCTTTCCGGCGTTCGGCCGGGTCCACCATGGCGGTGTCTCGCTGGAAGTGCGTCAGGCTCTGGAGCCCTGGCACGTTCTCGGCGAGGAGGGCTCCGCCGGCGGCACCGTGCGCTATGTCGACTCTTCGGTGGAGCGGTTGCAGGTCAAGGCGACCGGCTTCGTCGAAGGCCGTCATGTCATTACCTGCAACGGAAGGCGGATGCCGATGACGGAAACCGGCCGCTCCGGCGAAGCGGTCGCCGCCGTCCGCTTCAAGGCATGGCAGCCGGCGTCAGGACTGCATCCGACCATCCCGGTCCACGCACCGCTGACGTTTGACTTGATTGATACCTGGAACGGCCGATCACTGGGCGGCTGCGTCTATTACGTCGCCCATCCCGGCGGACGCAATTACGAGACCAAACCGGTCAATTCCTATGAGGCCGAGGCGCGGCGGCTGGCCCGGTTTCAGGACCATGGCCACACGCCCGGCAAGATCGATCCGCCGCGCGAGGAACGCACAATTGAGTTTCCTTTGACCCTCGACTTGAGGACGCCGCTCCTGCATTGAATAAGCCCAGCGGGAGAGTTGGGATGGCGGGACAGGACGGCCAGGAAGGCGGCCGGGAAAGCAGTCAGGGCAGCAGGGTCCGTCCGGCCAACCGGCGCGTGGCGCAATGGATGCGGGACTATGCACGCCTGCCGGGAATTCCCGACGAATATATCGCGCAGGATGGGGCGCCGCGGGCGGTCTGGAACCGGTTCTTCGATGCCTTCGCAGCATTAAGCCCGGGCGAAATCGACCGGCGTTTCGGCTCGGCCGACCGGCACCTACGGGAAGCCGGCGTTACCTATCGCGCGCCCGGCGAGACCTCCGACCGGCTGTGGCCGTTGAGCCATCTGCCGCTTCTGATCGACGAGGCCGATTGGCAGCAATTGACCGCCGGCATCGTCCAGCGCGCCGAATTGCTGGAACTGGTGCTGAGCGATCTTTACGGCGAGGGCCGCCTGGTGGCAGAGGGCGCAATTCCCGCCGCCGCCATTGCCGGCAGCGCCGAATATCTGCGCGCGGTCTGCGGCGTCAAACCGCCGGGCGGCCGCTATCTCAGTCTTTACGCCGCCGATGTCGGCCGCGGCCCCGACGGGCGCTGGTGGGTGCTCGGCGACCGCACCCAGGCGCCCTCGGGCGCCGGCTACGCGCTGGAAAACCGGCTGGTGCTGTCGCGCGCCTTCACCTCGCTCTACAAGTCGATGAACGTTGAACGGGTCGCGCCGTTCTTCGAGGCGTTCCGCGATTCGCTGCGTGCCAGTGCTGACCGCGACGAGCCGCGCATCGGGCTGTTGACGCCCGGCCAGTTCAGCGAAACCTATTTTGAGCACGCCACGCTGGCGCGCTATCTCGGCTTCCTGTTGGTCGAGGGCGACGATCTCGCGGTCAGCGGCGACCGCATCCACATCCGCACCGTCGCCGGCCTGAAGCGGCTCGA
This sequence comes from Bradyrhizobium sp., assembly GCF_017881085.1. Lineage (GTDB taxonomy): Bacteria > Pseudomonadota > Alphaproteobacteria > Rhizobiales > Xanthobacteraceae > Bradyrhizobium. Next base: position 22,669 of record NZ_JADGRI010000028.1, on the reverse strand, counting down.
CGTGCTGCTGCGCCGGGTGGATTCCAATTTTCTCGATCCGCTGGAGCTGGATGCCTCTTCCCAGCTCGGCGTGCCCGGCCTGATTGACGTGCTGCGCAAGAACGGCGTCGTCGTCGCCAACATGCCGGGTTCGGGCGTGATGGAGGCGAGGGCGCTGCTCGGCTTCCTGCCCAGCCTGAGCCGTCGTCTCCTGGGCGAAGATCTGAAGATGCCGAATATCGCGACCTGGTGGTGCGGCCAGAAGGCCGCCCGCGACGAGGTGCTGTCGCGGCTCGACGAGGTCGCGATCGAAGGCGCTTACGGCAGGGGCGTTCCCGGTTTTCCCGGCAGCGGACCCGTGCTCGCCGGCGAGCTGTCGGCGGCCGACCGCGAGCGACTCAGAGGCGCGATCAACGATCGCGGCATCGACTATGTCGGCCAGGAACTGGTGCGGCTGTCGACCGTGCCGGTGTGGGATCATGGGCGGATCATGCCGCGTCCGTTCGTGCTGCGGGTGTTCGCCGCCGCCACGCCCAACGGCTGGACCATCATGCCCGGCGGCTTCTGCCGGATCGCCGAGCAGACCGATGCGCGCGCGGTGTCGATGGGAGACGGGGCGCGGGCGGCGGATGTCTGGGTGGTCTCCGACAAGGCGGTACCGGCGAGCACGCTGCTGCCGGCCGTGGACACGGTGCGGATCAGGCGGATCGCCGGCTGGGTGCCCAGCCGCGCCGCCGACAATCTGTTCTGGCTCGGCCGCTATCTGGAGCGCGCGGAAGCGACGCTGCGGCTGGTGCGGGCGCTCGGGACCTCGCAGCGCGATCCCGGCAAGGGGTCGTCGCCCGTGCTGCACGCGCTGGAGCGGATCCAGCGGCTACTGGTAACATGGGGCGCGACCTCGCAGAGCTCGCGGACCCAGCCTGCGAAGGTTGCCGCGGAAGCGCTTCAGGCTGAAGACAAATTCGGCTCGGCTTTGTCGCTGGTTCGGGCGGCGCAGCGAACCGCGACGTCGTTGCGCGAACGGCTTTCGCCCGATGCCTGGCAGGTCATTACCGAAATGGTTGAACGCCTTGCACAGGAGGTTGAAGACGACGACGGCGTGGTCAGCGCCGCCGAACTGACGCTGCAGGAGCTCGCGAGCTTCGCGGGCCTGGCGCAGGAAAACATGAACCGCGCCGCCGGCTGGCGCTTTCTCGAGATGGGCCGCCGGGCCGAGCGCGCCATCAACACCGTGCGGTTCGCCCGCCAGTTCGCCTATGACGAAGCCGGCGGCGAGGATCTCGACATTCTGCTGACGCTGGTGGATTGCCAGATCACCTATCGCTCGCGCTATCTGGTCGGCCCGCTGCTGGCGCCGGTGCGCGATCTCGTGGTTCTCGATCCCTATAATCCGCGCTCGGTCGCGTTCCAGGTCGCGGCGCTGAACGACCACATCGCGAGCCTGCCGACCCTGAAAGAGGGAGGATTGATCGAACGGCCGCAGCGGCTCGCGGTCGCGCTGCAGGCGATGCTGACGACGGCGGAAGCCGCCAGCCTCGATACCAAGACGCTGTTTTCGCTGGAGCAGGATCTGCTCAACCTCGCCGACGCCATCGGATCGCACTATTTCCCGCATGGGCCCAATGCCAGCCGGCCCGAGAAGCTGACGGGGCTGGCGTGATCTACGACATCCGTCACGTCACGAGCTACGCTTACGAAAGCCCGGTCAGTTTCGCCCGCTGCTCGTTGCGGCTGGAGCCGCGCAGCGGCGACGGACAAGAACTGGTCTCCCACAGCGTCGATATCCGCCCCAAGCCCGCCGACCGCACGGTCCGGCGCGACTTTTTCGGCACCCATACCGAGAGCATCCTGATCGAAACCGCGCATCGCAACCTGCGCATCGATTCGAGGTCGCGGGTTTCGGTGTCCCGCCAGGCGCCCGGCCGCGCCGCGCCAAGTCCGACTTGGGAAAGCGTCCGCGACGTGGCTTTCGAGGCCACCAGCCTCGGCCCGGAATCTCCTATCGGCTACGTCTTTGCAAGTCCGCTGGTGCCGGTGCAGCGGCCGGTCACCGCCTACGCCGCCGCGAGCTTCGCGCCGGGCTGCGGAATCCTTGCCGGCGCGGTCGAGCTGATGCACCGCATCCGCACCGAATTCAAATACGATCCGAAGGCGACGGTGATCTCCACGCCGCTCAAGGAAGTCTTCGAAAAGCGCCACGGCGTGTGCCAGGATTTTGCCCATGTGATGATCGCGGGGCTGCGCGGCCTCGGACTGCCGGCGGCCTATGTCTCGGGCTATCTGCGCACCATCCCGCCGCCGGGCAAGCCGCGCCTGCAGGGCGCGGACGCGACCCACGCCTGGGTCTCGCTGTGGTGTGGCGAGGGACTCGGCTGGGTCGGCTTCGACCCGACCAATGACATTTTGGTCGAGAACGACCACATCATCCTCGCCGTGGGGCGCGATTTCTCCGATGTCTCGCCAGTGGACGGCATCATCGTCGGATCGCGCAAGCAGAAGCTCGCGGTGGCGGTGGACGTGCTGCTGGTCGAATGACGAAGGCCGGCCATCCCTTAGCGAATTTCCACGACGTCATCATCCTCGGCGCCGGCGCCGCCGGCCTGATGTGCGCCGCTATCGCCGGCCAGCGCGGGCGCTCGGTGTTGCTGCTGGAACAATCGCGGCATCCGGCCGAGAAGATCCGCATCTCCGGCGGCGGGCGGTGCAATTTCACGAATTTGCACACGAGCCCGGCGAACTTCCTCTCGAACAATCCGCAGTTCTGTCGTTCGGCCCTGAGCGGCTATACCCAGCGCGATTTCATCGCGCTCGTCGAGAGATACGGCATCGCATGGCACGAGAAGACGCGCGGGCAATTGTTCTGCGACGGCTCGTCGCGGCAGATCGTCGACATGCTGCTGGAGGAGTGCCGCAAGGCCCATGCCGAGCTGCGTCCGGGCGCGCGTATCTCGGCGGTTTCGAAGGACGAAGATGGCTTTGCCGTCTTGTCAGACCAGGGCGAGTTTCGCTCTCGCTCGCTGGTGGTCGCCACCGGCGGTCCTTCCATTCCCAAGATGGGATCGAGCGGATTCGGCTACAAGATCGCCGGGCAATTCGGCCTGAAAATCGTGCCGCCGCGCCCGGCGCTGGTGCCTTTGACCTTCGACGCCGCGCTGCTTAAGCAATTCGGTGATCTCGCGGGTGTTTCGGTCGATGCGATCGTGAGCTGCGGGAAAGTCAGTTTCGATGAGGCGTTGCTGTTCACGCATCGTGGCTTGAGCGGTCCGGCCGTTCTGCAGATATCGTCCTATTGGCGCGAGGGACAGGACATCGTCGTCGATATGGCCCCGGGGATCGATCTCCTGGCCGGACTCAAGAAGTTGCGCGCGGAGCATCCCCGGCAGGAGATGGCGACCGCGCTCGCCGGCTTCATTCCGAAGCGGCTGGCCCGCGCCATCGCCGATACGATCGGCGGTCCGGAACGGATCGCCGATTGCTCCGACGCGTGGCTTGCGAAGGTTACCGCCGCGGTCAAGCAGTGGCGCGTCAGGCCGAACGGCACCGAAGGTTACCGGACCGCGGAAGTGACGCTCGGCGGCGTCGATACGTCGGAGCTCTCCTCGAAGACCTTGGAAGCAAGGTCCGTCCCCGGGCTCTATTTCATCGGCGAGGTCGTCGATGTCACCGGCTGGCTCGGCGGCTTCAACTTTCAATGGGCCTGGTCGTCGGGCTACGCCGCGGGGCAGCACGTCTAGCGGACGCGCCTGATCGCGCTGGCTTACGTGTCCTCATCAATGACGGGGCGAGATCTGAAGTTCCATGAGCGCCATTCTTTGCAACGCTGCTGGATCTCTCTCGCCTTCCTTGGCCGTGCGAAGGATGGTTTCGGCCAGGGACAGCACATGCGCGGAGCTGACCGGCTCAGGCAGCGAGGCGACCGCCGCGTCCAGGGCGTTTTTCATGACGCTTAGCGTTTCAGGTGGGAATGATGCGTTCGAAAAGTCTTTCATTACGCGTCCATCCTCATCGAACCTTGAAGGGCGCGTCGCCGCGTTCAACGCTGTCGAATCGTTCCATCAGACCAAGAAGATGCAGCGGCGGCTGATCCGGATACCCCGTGGCAGTGGTACGCAGCCGCTCGCCGATCTCCCGGCAGATTGCACCGGTATGGATCCGATCGATTTGAACGCCGTCTGAATGCTGGCTCGCCATGAATGTTCCATCAGTTGCAATTCAACCCGCTTGCAGAGCCAAGTCCCCGAACGGGTATTGGTTCATTCACGATGGCGACAAGCCGGAAACGAAAGGCTCTGCCCCCGCTTGCTCGGAGAATCACAAGCCCAAGTGCCTGAAACAGCTCAAGGATTGGCTTTGGGTAGGGGTCTGCTGCCGGCGAAGCGGGCAGCTGCCAAAAAAACGTTCAGGCGCGCCGAAGCCAACATCCGCGGCCTTCACCGCGATACGCGCGCTTGCCGCCTTCAGCCCACCGCCCGCAGGACATCCCCGTTCAACATCAGAAGCCGCAGCCGGGTTTGCATCGCGTCGTCGCGGGCGGGCCAGCGGGCTAGCAGGTGCTGCAGATGATAAGCTTACGCTTCAGCTTGCTCTCGTCGTCTTGATCCGCGGCCTGGTCTTTTTCCCATTGGTCCTTCGGTTGAACCTTATTGGTTCTCTCGGCCGCCGCAGCGCCGAGTGGGCCGAGGATGATTTCTTTCTTCGCCCGCGCATGCTTCCCGGGCGGAGGATCAACCGGCTGCATGTCGTCCGTCGGAGCAGAGCCGAGGCCGTCCCACGCGGTCGGCGCCGCGGAAGATACCGGAGCACAACCGTTTCCCAACGCACAACAATTGGCGAGCGTCAGCGCGGCAAGGACCAATACAGTGCATTTCGCAATCATCGTGATCACTTGAACAGTGTTGCAATCAAGAAAGTAACAAGGCGATCTAGCACTAGAGCCTTTTCCGCTTCGATGGAATCGAAACTGTGCTCCAGATCCTTGATTTGACGCGCTTTCCTGACGCGAACCGCCGCCGCCTCGCTTCAAACCGCGCTGGTGCGGCTCGCGCCGCACCAGTTCACCCTCAATGCCCGAGCAGCGCAAGGCTGACCCAGCCGAACGCAAATAGTGAACCGACGATCGCCGCTGCCGACGCCAATTTTGCAATAGCCTTTACTGATCGCATGACCACAATCCTCTTGTACGCAACGATCCAACTCTGTTCGACAATCTGTGCCCAATCATGGCGAGAGTCTTGCGCGATAAAAAATGCGCCTGACTGTGGCCGCGTTGCTACATCGAGGGATGCTTGCCCGCAAAAACCCGCATTTGCTGCACGTAGTGTACAAATTCGGTGGGGGATTCTAGCGCATGTACCGTTTTCTGAGCGGGGGCACCAAAACGCGTCTCGTCGCGTCCCTTGTGCTGGCTTTGCTTGCGCTCGGCGTCTGGTGGCTGGGTTTTGGCGGCTCGCCGCCTCAGTCTGCGCGGGATTTTGAAGAGTGCGTCGAACAGGAGCAGGCCAAAGCGCCCTCGAACGACGAGCGCGGTGCTCGAACGGCGGGCTGCAACGCGCGGTTCGCAGGGCGGCGAAAAGCGGGCGGAGGCTATACCTACTACGACTTCATGCAGAACCGGAATTTCGACATTGCCGGCCCGAACCCGACAGCAGAAGAGCGCAAGCAGATCGATCGCGAATATATGGGCTTCCTCGATGCGCTGCGGCGAGAGGCCATGTCGGCTGAACTGACTAGAAAACAGAACGAAGCGCTCCAGGCTGATATTGACAGCGCGCGTCGGCCCGTCGGGCCACCGATGGCATTGGTGCCGAAAAGCCCGGCTTCCTTACCCGGAAAACGGCCGGTCGATCGATCGAAATCGGCGCATTGCGAGGATAATTCGCTGACTTGCAGCTGGGCGAAGTTCTCGGCGGTCGTGAAGAATGCATTCGCTTCGTCGCCCAAGGCGAAACATTGATCCGGCGTCGGCGCCGGAAAAGTTGCCATCAACGCGCCGCACGAAAAGCCAAATCGTGAATTTAGAGTGTCCCGGTTCGACGCACCAAAGGGGGACACCAAATGCGCCGCGAACGCCGGCCGGCTGACGACGACGCCGCGACCACAGCCTACACGTTCCATTTTCAAATAACCAACAATGGCGGAAGACAGGCTTGCAGCGTCAAGGTGCAGGCGGCCAGCATTTCGGACGCCACCACATTCCTGCGGCAAAACTGGCCGATGATCGAGTCGATGGCTCGAGATCGTCTGGTCGGTAGCGACGACCGGACCATCAAGCTGGCCATGCCCTGATCGTTCCGGGCAAATTCGGAATGATGCGATTGCGCACGCTATCGTTCCGGGAGTGGCAGCAGCCCGGCCTTGGCGATCACTGGCGCCGCCTGCGATGATGCGAGGAAGCCGAGCAGGGCGCTGGCCGCCTCGGCCTGCCGGACTGAACTCGTGAGCGCACCCGCGAAAAAAATCGTGGGCTGGAGTTCGGCCGGAATCGTGCCGACGAAGCTGATTCCGGGGACATGGATCAGTTCGCTGACCTGCTGGAAGCCGATCTCCGCTTCGCCACGCGCGACAACCGCCGCCACCGGCTCGCCGGACGGAGGTCCTCGCACCTTGCGGGTCTTGCCCGCGATCTCCTCCGCGACGCCGAGGCCGGGGAACAATTTGGTCGACAGATAGGTGCCGCTGCCGCTGTCCGAATACGCGATGGACGTTGCCGCCAGCAGCGTGCTCCGAAAAGCCTCGACGCTGGCGATGTCCGGCTTTGCGGCGCCGGCGCGCACGACCATGCCGATCAGCGAGCGCGCGAGATTGACCTTGCTGTCGACGCGCACCAGTCCTTGCCGGCCGAGCGCGTCGGCGGCTCCTCCATCCAGTATCACGACATCCGCGGGTTCGCCCTGCGCCAACCGCGTGGGAATGGCCTCCGGAGAATCGCCCATCGATGGACCGCGCGTCGTGACCAGATGGTGACCGCTCGCGCGCTCGAACGCCGGACCGAGCTCGGAATACACCCCGTAAAAGCCGGCCGAGATCATCACGTGTGTATATCGGCGGCGGATGCCGCCGTCGCCGTCAACAGCACGGCGCCGCCGATGATCCACAGCCAGCGAACAAGGGACCTCGGTTTCATGGCGCGCCCTGGCCTCATGCTTTTCCGCCGCCCTCAGGCAACGGCCGGCAGCACATCCCGGTTGAGGATCCGGACGGCTGGGCCGCCGCCTCCAGGGGCCACCCGGCGGTCATCGCGGCCAATGTCGCCCCGAGACCGGCGGTCATCGATCCTCGCGTGATGGGGCGGCCGGTCGGGCGGGGAAGAGGGTTCAGCATCAGCGTTTCCCACTAAGCGAATTGTCGAAATCCGTATCTGAAAAATAGCACGGCGAAAGGTAACGGGAAACTCCGTGAACCGAACCTGCCGGCTCGGGGGCGGTCTGACGCTTGCGATGGATCAAATTGACGCAACCCACCTGCGATGCGGGCCAAGTGTGCACTATTGCTCACGCGGGCGCTCGGCGTCGCGCCTATTGTTGCACAGCACGCGTGACAATCTCCCGACCGGAGAAGCAAGCATTGGACGCCCCGTCAAACGGCCGGAGGGCGTTCCAGCGATAAAATAACGGAGCCGACAATGCTGATCGAAGTCAGAACAGACGGCAATATCCAGGGTAGCGAGCAGTTTTCAGACCACGTGAAAACGGTCGTCCAAACCGCGCTGGACCGTTTCGGCGACCGCATCAGGCGGGTCGATGTGCACCTCAGCGATTCCATCGGCAACAAGCCCGGCCACGACGACAAATGCTGCAAGATCGAGGCGCGTCGCGATGGCCGTGAGCCCATCGTCGTGATGCAGCAGGAAACGACCATGGATCAGGCCATCCGCGGCGCGGTCCAAAGCTTGAAGAAATCAGTGGAGAACGCTTTCGGGAAAGAATCCACCTTGGATCAGCTCCGGGACCGTCACTAGGCCTGCGGTGAGCGGCATCCCGCCACCGGTCGGCCGCAACGAATACAGGAGACGACGACGTGAACAACGCAGAACCGCTCTGTGACCTCCGGTTTGTGAAGGCGGGGTACCAGCCTGGCGGCCAACGTCGGAGAATTCGTTCCAGGTCTCGTTTCAACCGCGAGCCGGCGGTTCGCACAACTTTTCCGTGGCGGAGAAAGACGGCGAGCAATTTGGTGCGGAGCTCGATGTTCTGGCCGCGCTCGTCCGCGCCAGGGTCATCCGCGCGCGAGTTGACGGCGAAGAAGCGGCTTAGCGCGAGTTGACCTCGCAAGGGCCCAATCGCAAACAGGATCAGGAAAGTCGATGAAAATCCGCAAAATTCATATCGTTGCTGCAGCCGTGGCCGTGGTCGCCTTCGCAGGAATCGCCAACGCCCAAACAGCGACATCTCAAGCCGCTACTCACAAAACCAAGGCCGCTCCCGCCTCGACCGCTGCGGAAGTCGAGACCTGGACAAGGAAGCAATGGGATGTTGCGCAGAAGGAATGGGCCAAGGATCAGACCAAGTGGTCGGATTGCCAGAAACAATCCGGGAAGAAACATCTCGACGGTCGAAAGAGCTGGTCCTTCCTCTACAGCTGCATGACGAGTTGAAGCTCCTTAAAGGGTGAGGCGTTGGACCACTCAGATGTCCAATTTTGTGGAGGTTTCTAAATATGTTGCGCAGAATGATGGTCGCGGAACCGATGCTTGCAGCTTTTCCGCGGCGATACCCATGCCCGTGATGCCGCCGTCAGACCGTCTTGCCGCTCTGCGCGAGATTCAAGTCGCTCAGGCTGGCAGGCGAATACCGGAACTGACCTCCCAATCCGCGAATGACATGGCGCTGGACACTCTTGAAGGGGTGCAGGCGCGTGGCTCACAGCGGACCGGGGCGGCAAGAACGCTGGATTTCTCGGTGGAATGGCGGATCATCAGGGTGTAATCTTGGTAAAAGCAACCCCCGGACGCAATGACCGGTCGATACCGCAGCCTGCCAATCGAACCAAAAGGGGCCTATTGTTGACGACGCCAGACAATGATGAGTTCGATCCGAAGGCATTCCTCGCGAAAGTCGGAGCCGGAAAGACAATTCTTGAGTTCCGGAAGAATCAGCACGTGTTCGAGCAGGGCGACGTTGCCGATACCGTGTTCTACATCCAAAGAGGCAGGGTCAAGCTTACTGTCCTTTCCGAGCAGGGCAAGGAAGCGGTCGTCGCGATCCTGGAGCCGGGCCAGTTTTTCGGCGAGGGCTGCATGAACGGCCATCGGCTGCGCATTTCGACGACAACGGCGATGGAGGAATGCGTCATCACGGCCATCACGAAATCCGCGATGGTGGCCGCCATTCATGACCAGCCGAAATTCTCGGAACTGTTCATGGCCTATCTCCTGACCCGCAACAGCCGGATCGAGGAAGACCTCATCGACCAGCTCTTCAATTCGAGCGAGCGGCGGCTTGCGCGGCTGCTGTTGCTGCTCGCGAATTTCGGCAAGGAAGGCAGCCCGCAGCCGATCAATCCGAATATCAGCCAGGCAACTCTGGCGGAAATGATCGGCACCACCCGATCCCGCGTCAGCCATTTCATGAACAAGTTTCGCAAGCTGGGCCTGATCAGCTACAACGGGCATATCGAAGTTCACAGCTCGCTGCTTAGCGCGGTCTTGCATGAGAAGCCGTTGCTGAAGGAGCGTGACTAGAGGGCGGTTCCCCTTTGATCGGTTACACCTTAACTCTGAGGCGGCAACCCGCTGGACCTGCGCTTGCGTGCGTTCGTCTCTGCCGCGCGCTTTTCGTCATGATCGCACGCATCGGATCGGGAAACTCTTGTTGATCCCGAGATCGCCGGCTGACACAGAGGCGCCCATTCCTACCTCCGCCGTGTTGCAGCGCCTGCACGATGAGATGCCGACCGACCGCTTCACCCTGGGTTGGCTCATGCGCAGCCTGCACAAGCGTTCTTTCGGAATCATCATGCTGCTGCTCGCTTTGGTCGCGATTGCGCCGGGACTCTCGGTCGTGGCCGGTCTGCTGCTCATGATTCCCGCGTTCCAGATGATCGAGGGCAAGTCCGCGCCGGTGTTCCCGCGCCGCATTGCAGAGCGTTCCTTTCCGGCAAGACGCCTTGCCGCCGTGTTGCAGCGATCCGTGCCAGTGCTTGGGTATCTTGAACGGGTGGTTCATCCGCGCTGGCACACGCCGGCCGCGGCGACCAAGCGGCTGGTCGGCGCCGTCGTCGTGATCCTGAGCGCCACGCTGGTGTTCATTCCAATACCCCTGAGCAATGAGGTCCCCGCACTGGTTATTGCCTTGATCTCGCTTGCCTATATCGAGGAAGACGGAGTGCTGCTCTCGATCGCCTTGCTGGCTGCCGTGATGGTCCTGGCGGTAGCGATGGCCGCGGCATGGGAGATACTCGCCGGCGCAAAATGGCTCATCGATCTCCGGTCATGAACTGCGACGGCGGGAGCAGCCAGCGCGTCGATGCGCGCGCCGTCAGGCAATGTCCGGCATCCGACTTTGGATTGACATGGATCAAGTCGATACGGCCGTCTTATGCGCATCCTGTTCCATGGGCGAAGCAGCGACTTCACAGCAGGTTTGCAGCGCGGACGAGGGCGGCGGGCTGACGCCGTATTCGGCGCGCCGTACGATCGAAAGCTACGAGCGCGAGTTGATCCAGCATCGCGCCATCGAAATACGGCTGCGCGATGCGCTGGCGGAGAGTGAAGCGCGGATTCGCCTTCAAGACGAGTTGATCCAGAGACAGGATCTGCTGAGCAAGGAATCCGATCATCGGCTGATGAACGACCTGCAGATGACCATCAGCCTGCTTTCGCTGCAGAGCCGGTCATCGACGAACGCGGAAGCGGCCGCGCAACTGGCGGTCGCGGCCAATCGCGTCTCGATGATCGCCCGGATCCATCATCGCCTTCATTCCTACGATGGCGTGCAGGCGATCGAATTCAGGAAATTCCTCGAGGATTTCGGTCGCGACTTCTCGGCGATGCTGTCTTCGGATGAACGCCCCGAGCAGGTCGTCGTCGAGGGAATTGAAATCAATCTGCCGGCCGCTACTGCGATTCCACTCGGATTCATCGTCAGCGAGTTGATCGCCAACGCCGCAAAATACGGCGGCGGCCGGATCGCCATCAGGCTGGAGTCAAATCCGGGATTTGGCTACGCCCTTTCGATTTCCAATGACGGCCCGGCCTTGCCGGAAGGGTTCGACCCCGGCGCCAGCAAAGGGCTGGGGATGAAGATCATTCATTCGTTCGCCAGGCAGATCGGCGGCGAGTTGCGGATCGGGCGAGGCGACGACGGCCAGGGCGCGCGGTTTACCGTGCTGTTTCCGTGATGCCGCCGATGCGGTGCGAGGGTTTTGGTCAAGTAACGACGAAGGAGACGAAAATGCGTGTGCATAGAGGATTACTTGCTTCGGCTGGCCGCGGCGTCGTCATGGCGACGATTGCAGCGCTGGTCTTCACGATGAGCGAACCGCCGCTGGCCGTCGCCGGCCCGGCGGCTCCTGCCGAGAAGGGTATCTCGGCGACCACGGCGAAGAGCGGTGCCACGGATATCAGCTCCGTCCGCCGTCGCCGCTATTACCGAAATGGAGGCAGCGCCGCGGGATTGGCTTTCATGGGAATGGCGATTGGAACGATGGGCGCGATCGCCGCCCAGCAGCAGCGCAATGACTATTACAACAGCTACGGCTATGGGCCCGGCTATTACGGCGGCGGACCCTATTATTACGGTGGCGGCCCATATTATGGCCGCCGCTATTATCGGCCTTACTAGGGTATCGCCGCAGCGCCTCCCGATCGCTCCGGACCGAGGTCGCAGGAGCGCTTGGGACTGCGGGGACGTTGTCGAAGTCGATGCGGAGGATCTGATCCATGCGTGCAAGTGACCCGGTCGTGCTCTTTCTTCTGGTTCTCGCGATCGGTGTCGTCGCCGGCATTCTCTTCGACCGGCTGGCGGGCCCTTCCTGGCTCGCCCGCCAGTTCTCCGGATCGAGCCGCGGCATCGTCACCAGCGTACTCGTGGGCGTGGCCGGGGCGTTCGTCGGTTATCACATCGCGGCGCTTGCGCTCGGCGGCGAGCTAATCATTTCGGTCATCGCCGCGGCGGCGGGTGCCGGCATGGTGCTGTTCGTCTGGCGAATGGCGAAGTAACAGAAAGTCAACTTCGGTATCCCCGGTTTGCGCCGGGACTGCTCCAAATCAAGGCCGGCCCCGCGCGCTATGTCGATCTTGGATCACCCATCACTCATCCGGGCCACAATGAGACCGCAATATCAAACCTCACTTCATGACTGAACTACCAACCCACGGAGATTGAAGATGTCGATCGGCACGATCATACTCATCATTCTTGTAATAGCTCTGCTCGGCGGCTTCAGCGGAATCGGCGGTGGACCCTTTTATGGCACCGGGTATTATGGCGGCGGAGGCCTGGGCCTGATCGTCGTCATTCTGCTGATCCTGCTGTTACTCGGGAAACTCTGAACGCCTGGACGGCCTGCGCAGGCGGGCCGGTTCGTTTTGCAGATCAACTGGGGAAAATCCGATGTCCAAGCACGGTCATATGCCGCCGGTACCGCCTGCCAATCGAAGTCACAAAGGGACAGGTGACAATTCCGAGACGGCGAACGAAGCGCCGAAACTACATGAGGATATGAACACGCTGGAGCAGGGCGACACGGCCAACATCAAGCAGAACACGACCAACAAGGGCTTCTTCAAAGGGCGCCGGGTCAAGTAGACGAATTCGCACGCAGGAGCATGTCATCAGCCGCCTTCGCCACCATCCGGAACAGCATCTCGTCGACCGCATCGGGTGGCTGCGGGCGGCGGTGCTCGGCGCCAATGACGGGATTATCTCGACGGCAAGCCTGATCGTCGGCGTGGCCGCGGCGGCCGCGAAGCAGAACGATGTGCTGATCGCAGGCGTAGCGGGGCTGGTCGCCGGCGCCATGTCGATGGCCGCAGGTGAATATGTCTCGGTGAGTTCGCAGTCCGACACCGAGAAGGCGGATCTCGCGCGAGAGCGCCGGGAATTGAGCGACAATCCGCAGGCCGAGCATGACGAACTTGCCGAAATCTACGTCAAGCGCGGCGTCGATCCGGCAACCGCGCAGCAGGTTGCCCGGCAGTTGATGGCAAAGGATCCGCTCGCCGCTCACGCCCGCGATGAGCTTGGGATTTCCGAAATCACCACGGCGCGGCCGGTGCAGGCTGCGCTGACATCGGCCGTGATGTTTTCCGTGGGGGCCGCCATGCCGTTGCTGATGGTCGTGGTCTCTCCCGTCAATGTGCTGGTTCCGATCGTGTCTGCCGCATCGCTGGGCTTTCTGGCGCTGCTGGGAGCCATCGGCGCCAAGGCCGGCGGTGCCAATATTCTGCGCGCGACACTGCGGGTGACGTTCTGGGGGGCGTTGGCGCTTGGCATCACCGCCGGAATCGGCAAACTGTTCGGAACCGTCGTTTGAAACGGCGCGAGCCCCGGAACCATTGTCGTCCAGCCGACTTGTCGATGCACTGCCGGATGCCACAGCCCCGGGCGTCCGATGAATTGACGGCCTCAGCCTGTACCCCCACGCTGAGGCCGTTTCTTTTCCGCTGTCGCGTCGCAATCGTGCCTAGGCCTCGATGATGACCTTGAGCGCTTTGGTCTTGGCGGCGTTGCCGAAGGTCTCATAGGCGTCGAGGATCTGATCGAGCTTGAAACGATGCGTGATGAGGCGCTTGGGGTCGATCTTGCGTGCCCCAACCGTCTTGAACAGCATCGGTATGGTCACTGTATCGACCAGCCGCGTGGTGATCGAAATGTTGCGGTCCCACAGCTCTTCGAGATGTAGATCGGCCTTCTTTCCGTGCACGCCGATATTGGCGATGGTGCCGCCCGGCGCGATGAGCTTTTGGCACAGCTCGAAGGTGGCCGGAATGCCCACCGCCTCGATGGCGGTGTCGACGCCGCGCTTGCCGGTCATCTTCATGACCGTCTCCAACGCCTTGCCGTCGGCGCTGTTGATGGTAGCCGTGGCGCCGAAGCGCTTGGCGACCTCTAGGCGATTGTCGTCAAGATCGATCATGATGATGTCGGCCGGCGAGTAGAACTGCGCGGTAAGCAGCGCTGCGAGCCCGATTGGGCCGGCGCCGACGATCGCCACGGTATTGCCCGGCGCAACCTTGCCGTTGAGCACGCCGCACTCGAAGCCGGTCGGCAGGATGTCGCTGAGCATTACCAGCGCCTCTTCGTCAGCGCCGCCTGGAATCGGGTAAAGGCTGGTGTCAGCGTAGGGAATGCGGACGAATTCGGCTTGCGTGCCGTCGATGGTGTTGCCGAGGATCCAGCCGCCGGTGGTGCAATGGGAGTACATCTGCCTCCGGCAATATTCGCATTTGCCGCAGGCGCTGACGCAGGAGATCAGGACATGGTCTCCCGTCTTGAATGCCGTCACCGCGGCTCCGACCTGCTCGACGATGCCGACGCCTTCATGGCCGAGAATTCGGCCGGGCTGGCAAGTCGGCACGTCCCCCTTGAGGATGTGCAGGTCGGTGCCGCAAATCGTCGTTTTGGTGACCCTGACGATGGCGTCCGTGGGCGCCGTAATGTCCGGTTTGGGATGATCTTCCAGGGCTTTCTTGCCCGGCCCCTGATAAACGAGCGCTTTCATCGTCCCTGTTGTTTTGCCTTGGGTTGCTGGTTTTGGCGGCGTCATGAGATTCATGGCCGGTGACCTTTCAGGTGGACTGTTGATGGAATCGACCATGGCTGCTGGCCGATCGGGCGCGGCAAGCACCGGCAGCCTCCGGCAGAAAATTCCGAGATGGAGCATGGTAACCGGGATCCATGACAGCTTGTGCATGGCATCCTTCGGCTTTGCGGACGGCGTTTAGACGCCGCCACAGCTTCCAATCCAGCCGGTGCGCAATAGTTCCGCGCCGGAGCTGTGCGTTGCCAACCATCGGAATGACAAGGCGATGCTGGCGCAATGGCTGGGCAACAAGACCCCGGAGATCTTCGCGGTCGTGGATTGCGCAGGCGGGCAATTCGGCGCTCGTCGCCATCGAGGACGGCAACATCCAGGCGGTGGGCGCTGTCACCGACACCGGCAACATCACGCTCAACTACGTCTCGCCGGATGCGCGGTTTCACGGGGTCAGCCGGGGCTTGCTCGGTGCGCTCGAAGCCCGGGCCGCGGGACGGGGCAACACCCGGTGCACCCTCACGAGCACCGAGACTGCCCGGCGCTTCTATCTGGCCAATGGCTATGCCGAGGATGCCCAGCCTGCGGGAAATTCGGGAACAAGTTCGGGCTATCCGATGTCCAGGGTGCTGGCGCCGCACCCGAATCGGGGGCCTGCATGACCCAGCGCATCGCGCCGCGGGATCTCGGGCGGATCGACGGCTCGAGCCCGGCGGACGATCTCGACCTCAATTGGCCGTGCCGGTCCGCCGCTTGTCCTGCCGCTCGAGCGGGTCGACGCGCAGATTGTGGAAGAATTTATCGACCTCGCGCGACAGGGTTTCCGCCGTCGCAGTCAGGTCGCTGGAAGCCGTGAGCACCGATGACGCCGCCTTGTTGGTCTCGCCGATGGCCTGACTGAGCGAGCCGATATTGGCGACCAGGGTCTCGTTGCCCTGGGCGGCCGATTGCGCATTGGAGGAGATCTCGCGGGTCGCAGCGTCCTGTTGCCCGACGGCGCTGGCGATGTTCGAGGTGACGTCGTTGATGTCGCTCACGGCGCTGCCGATCTCGCGCACGGCCTCGACGGCGCTGCGCGTCGACGACTGGATCTGGCCGACGTTCTGGCCGATTTCTGAAGTGGCCTTGGCGGTCTGTTCGGCCAGCGCCTTGACCTCGTGGGCCACCACCGCGAAGCCGCGGCCGGCCTCGCCGGCGCGCGCGGCCTCGATCGTCGCGTTCAGCGCCAGAAGGTTGGTTTGCTCGGCGATGGTCTGGATCAGGTTGAGCACGCCGTCGATGCGCTGGGTTGCCGCGGCGAGGCTTTCGATTTCCGCGACCGACTTTTCGGTCCGCAGGCCGGCCTGTTCGACGACACTGGCCGATTGACGCACCTGCCGCCCGATCTCCTCGACGGAAGCCGACAGCTCTTCGGCCGCGCTGGCGACGGCGTTCACATTGCTCGAGGCCTGCTCGGTGGCGCTGGCGGCGGCGACGGCGCGCCCGTTGGCGTCCGACGCCACCTTGGTGATGGATTGCGCGGTCGCGCGCATCGCCGTCGCATTGTCGGTGACCGCGCGCAACACATCGCCGATCGCGCCGCGAAACTCTTCCACCGACGCTTCGATGTGCCTGGCCCGCTCTTCGCGCGCCTTGGCTTCCTGCAAGACCTGCGAATTGAGGTTGCGGTTGTGGTTCATCGCTTCCTGGAAGATCCGGATTGCCCGCGCCAGCGCGCCGATCTCGTCGGCCCGATTGGTGTGGGGTACCTCGACGTTTTCGTCGCCCTCGGCGACGCGCTTGATGGTGGCGGTGATCGCCGAAAGCGGCCGTGCGACCGAGCGGGAAATGATCAGGACGCCGATGCCGACCACGACCAGCGTCAGGCCGCCGAGAAAGGTCAGCAGAAAGGACATCGTGCGGTTGGTCTGGGATTGCTGGGAGATCTGCTTGCCGCGCTCGGCGTAGACCTTGGAAAGCGCATCGAGATCCTTGTTCAGCGCCGAACGCACCGCCCGATTGGCGTCGTTGTCGCCCCATTCGCGGCCCGCGGCAGCATTGATCTCTATTCCGCGCCGAACCAGCTCCTTGCGGAATTCGACGAACTGCTCGATGCGTTTCTTGAATGTGGCGAACTGCTCGGCATCATCGGACTGGACGATGGATTCCCAGTTCTTGACCACGGCCATGATCTGGTCGTTGAACTTAAGCAGCCCGTCGCCGTACTTCTTCACGTCGGCCGGCTCCGCGGACATATAGACGCCGCGGGATTCCATCACGACCGCGTAGACCAGCGAATTGACGCGCTGGACATTGAGGGCGGCGCGGTTGGCGGTTTCGATCGCCTCGGTCAGTTCCGCGTTCCGCTGGGTGTTATACTGAGACAGTACGGCAATGGCCCCGGTCAGCAGCGCGATCAGGGCGAAGGTCGAGTACAGCTTGGCCGCGAGCGAAAGCCGGGACATGAAATCGAAGCCGGAAGACGGGCTGGCGGATTTCGGCATTTCGGGCATCGCACGGCCTCTTCCGAGAGGCCGGTCAGACCTGCCGGCCGCCCGAAAACCATGCAAAAGTTTTGTGTATAAGTCCTTAAATTTTAGCCTCTTTCATTCCGTAAAGCGCAATTTTTATGATGACACCGTCGCAAAAGCATCCAGACGAGCAACAAAGTCAGGCGATATCTTTAATATATATCAAATGCTTAGGATAAGATGTCTGCGTGCTGGCAGCCGCCGGGGCTGCGGGCTCGGTCGGTCGGGGCAGCTCGGATTGTCTGGCAATTAGGCGCCAAACACGCGCCCTCAACCGCATACAATCTTTCCTTCCGGCCTGCCGGCCTTCGGGTTGATAGTGTTGATGGTCTTGGCGCAGGTCTTCGTCCTAGCCCGGAGCCGCCATGGTCTATCGCCGCACCATCGATGCCACCACCTATGTCTTCGCTGACTTGCGCGATCTGTTGGCCAAGGCCACGCCGCCGCGTTCGGGCGACCGCCTGGCCGGGATCGCCGCCGAGAACGCCGAACAGATGATCGCCGCGCGGATCGCGCTGGCTGACGTTCCGCTGAAGAAATTCCTGCACGAAACGGTCATTCCCTACGAAGACGATGAAATCACCCGGCTGATCGTCGATACCCACGACCGGTCAGCCTTCGCGCCCGTTTCGTCGCTGACGGTCGGCGCGTTCCGCGACTGGCTGCTGTCGGACGCGGCGACAACGGACGTGCTCGGAAAACTCGCGCGCGGCATCACGCCGGAAATGGCGGCGGCGGTCTCGAAGCTGATGCGCAACCAGGATCTCATCCTGGTCGCGAAGAAATGCCAGGTGACATCGGCCTTCCGCAACACCATCGGCCTGCGCGGGCGCATGAGCGTGCGGCTGCAGCCCAATCACCCCTTCGACGACGCCAAAGGCATCACCGCCTCGATCCTCGACGGCATCATGCTGGGATCCGGCGATGCCTGCATCGGCATCAATCCGGCCAGCGACGATCCGGCCGTGATCGGCGGCCTGCTGCGCCTGCTCGACGAGATCATTGCGCGGCTCAAAATTCCGACCCAGTCCTGCGTGCTCGCCCATGTGACGACGACGCTCGGCCTGATCGAGCAGGGCGTGCCGGTCGATCTGGTGTTCCAGTCAATTGCGGGAACCGAAGCCGCCAACCGCAGTTTCGGCGTCGATCTCGCGCTTTTGGGCCAGGCCCGCGAGGCGGGATTGTCGCTGCGACGGGGAACCGTCGGCAACAATGTGATGTATTTCGAAACCGGACAGGGCTCGGCGCTGTCGGCCAATGCCCATCACGGCGTCGACCAGCAGACTTGCGAAGCGCGGGCCTACGCGGTGGCCCGCGCCTTCGATCCGCTTCTGGTCAACAGCGTGGTCGGCTTCATCGGCCCGGAATATCTCTATGACGGCAAGGAAATCATCCGCGCCGGGCTCGAGGACCATTTCTGCGGCAAGCTGCTCGGCCTGCCGCTCGGCGTCGACGTCTGCTACACCAACCACGCCGAGGCCGATCAGGACGACATGGACAATCTGCTGACGCTGCTCGCCGCGGCCGGGGTGACCTTCATCATGGGGGTGCCGGGCGCGGATGACGTCATGTTGAACTATCAATCCACCTCGTTCCACGATGCGCTCTATGTCCGCGACCTGTTCGGCCTGAAGCGGGCGCCGGAGTTCGACGACTGGCTGTTCCGCACCGGCCTTGTCGACGGCGACTTTCGTTTGTCCGGGAACTCAGGGCAGCTGCCCGATTTTGCCTCGCGGCTGATCGCGTGAGGGCGCAAGCGCCGCCGGCGGGGGTTTTCAGCAACCATTCGGTCGTCAAATGGTTGAGAGGGCCGCCACAATGTTGAGGAATTTCTGGCCGAGCGTTGGAAGGCGTGCTTAACTTTGTGCGGATCTTGCCGGATATCGCAGAGGAAATCTGATGAGAGCTGAGGGCATCGAGACGGTACGGCGCATCCTGTGCGTCTTTCCGCGCTACACGTCTTCGTTCGGCACGTTCGAATACGCCTATCCCCTGACCGATGGGGTCCAGGCCTTCATGCCGCCGCAGGGGCTGTTGTTGATCGCGGCCTATCTGCCCGCGCACTGGCCGGTCCGCTTCATCGACGAAAACATCCGCCAAGCCACGGCGGAGGATTTCCAATGGGCGGAAGCGGTGTTCGTCAGCGGCATGCATATCCAGCGCCAGCACATGAACGACATCTGCCGCCGCGCGCATGCGTTCGACCTGCCGGTGGCGATCGGGGGTCCCTCTGTCAGCGCCTGTCCGGATTACTATCCCTCGTTCGACTATCTCCATGTCGGGGAACTCGGCGATGCGACCGACGATCTGCTGATGCGGCTGGCGCGCGATCCCTCGCGGCCTGCGCAGCAGGTGGTCCTGAAGACCAGCGAACGCGTCGCCATGACCGACTTTCCGATTCCGGCCTATGAGCTTGCCGAGGTCAAGAAATACTTTCTCGGCTCGATCCAGTATTCGAGCGGTTGTCCCTATCAGTGCGAATTCTGCGATATCCCGGGCCTCTACGGCCGCAATCCGCGGCTCAAGTCGCCGCAGCAGATCACCGCCGAACTCGACCGGCTGCTCGAATGCGGGGTGACGGGCTCGGTGTATTTCGTCGATGACAATTTCATCGGCAACCGGAAGGCCGCGCTCGATTTGCTGCCGCATCTCGTCGAGTGGCAGAAGAAGACCGGCTATGTCATGCGGCTGGCCTGCGAGGCGACGCTCAACATCGCCAAGCGGCCGGAGATTCTCGAGAAGATGCGCGAGGCGTTCTTCGTCACCATCTTCTGCGGCATCGAGACGCCGGACCCCGACGCGCTGAAGGCGATGCAGAAGGACCACAACATGATGGTCCCGATCCTGGAAGGCGTGCGCACCATCAACAGTTACGGGATGGAGGTGGTGTCCGGCATCATCATGGGGCTGGATACCGACAAGCCCGAGACCGGCGACGCCTTGCTCGCCTTTGTCGATGAATCCCGGATTCCATTGCTGACCATCAATCTGTTGCAGGCGTTGCCGCAGACGCCGTTGTGGGATCGCCTCGCAAAGGAAAACCGGCTGATCGAGGACGACAGCCGCGATTCCAACGTCGATTTCATTTTGCCATACGATCAGGTTGTCAACTCCTGGCGCAAATGCATGAAAATCGCGTTCCAGCCGGAAAAACTCTACGCGCGCTACCAGCACCAGGTCGATTACACCTACGCGAACCGGCTGAAGGTGCCGGTGACGCCGGAGCAAAAGACCTGGGCCAACATCAAGCGCGGGCTGACCATGCTCCGCAATATCTTCTGGAAGGTCGGCGTGCTCGGCGATTACAAGAGGGTGTTCTGGAAATTCGCATTGCCGCGCCTGAGGCACGGCGACATCGAGGGGCTGATTTCGGTGGCGCTGGTCGCGCATCACCTCATCATGTACGCGCGCGACGCGTCGGAGGGTCAGCAGAACGCCTCGAACTACTCGATCCGGCTGCGCGAGGTCTCGGTCCCTGCCGAGTAGCCCATGACGAAAACACCGGTGCCATCGTCCCGCTCGCTGACGGATTTGCGGGACCTCACCCCGGCGCGCGTCGGGCTCGGCCGCGCCGGCGCCAGCCTGCCGACCAAAGCGCTGCTTTCCTTCACGCTCGACCACGCGCGCGCCCGCGACGCCGTTCATGCCGCCTTCGATGCGGCCGCGATCGTCTCAGGTCTGCGCGGTCTCGGTCTTGAAGCGCTGGAAGTCTTTAGCCGCGCCCGCGACCGCACGGATTATCTGCGGCGTCCCGATCTTGGACGGACCCTCGATGAGGCTTCGCGGCATCTGCTGGCGGGCCATGGCGGCGGCGGATGCCGACTAGCCATCGTCATCGGCGACGGCCTGTCGCCGACGGCGGTCAACGCTCACGCCGTTCAGCTCATCGGCAGCCTCGTCCCGCGACTTGCAATCGACGTAATCGAAATCGACCGTGTCGTGGTCGCGCGCGGGGCGCGCGTCGCCCTGGGCGACGAGATCGGCGCCATTCTCGGTGCGCGCATGATCGTCACGCTGATCGGCGAGCGGCCGGGCCTGTCGGCCTCGGATAGTCTGGGGGCGTATCTGACCTTCGCGCCCAAGGTCGGCCGCACCGATGCCGAGCGCAATTGCGTCTCCAACATCCACGGCGCGGGACTCGGCTATGACGCCGCCGCTTTCAGGATCGCGTGGCTGATTCGCGAGGGCCTGGCCCGCGGCGTGACCGGCGTCGCGCTCAAGGATGAAAGCGGGGAGCCGACGCCCCGGCCGATCGCAGCGAATTGAAGCGCAAGCGGATGTCACAAATCCGGGACTTAAGGCCGATATCGCCGCATCCGCGGCGATATCGCGCTGGGCTGCGCGCTTGCGAGACGCGGTGCAGACCTGCTACATCTGTGGCGGCAAATTTATCTTATGTTTTCAAGGGCTAGCGCCGATCAAACCGAGCCCGTCGAGGCCTCATTCGCGCCCGGCAATTTAAGCTATACAGATTGAGCTGAAGTGAGGACTGGATAGGGCATGCTCGAAAAGAACAGCGACAGCGAGGTTCATGTCGAGAAAGTCGAGCAGCGGCCGACCGCCAGCATCGCCTTCGGGCTGGAGCGGCTGGGGCTGATTGCCGTTCAGCGGCCGATCCTTTCCTGCATCATTCTCGTTGGCCTGGTCATCGCCGCCCTGTTCGGTATCGACCGCATCAAGATCGACGATTCCCTCAGCCAGTTGTTCCGGTCCAATTCCAAGGAATACCGGCAGTACGAAGCGGAGACCAAGCGCTTTCCCGCCGTCGAATTCGACGTCCTGGTCGTGGTCGAGGGCAAGACGCTGCTCAAGCGCGAAAACCTCGAAAAGCTGCGCGATCTCGTCACCGATCTGCAGCTCGTCGATGGCACGCGCGGCCTGATCTCGCTGTTCTCGGCGCGCCAGGCGCCGGCGCCCGGCAAGCTGCCGGCGGCGCTGTTCCCTCAGGACCTGCCGCAAGGCGCCGACTACGACAAATTCATCGAGACCGTCAAATCCAACGAAATCATCCGCGGCAAGCTGCTGTCCGAGGACGGCACGCTGGCGCTGATCGTGCTGTCGCTCGAACCGGACGTGGTCGCCAGCAACACCCTCGCCAAGACGATCGGCGAGATTCGCAAGTCGATGGCCCAGGATCTCCAGGGCAGCGGGCTCAGCGCGGAACTGTCCGGCGTTCCCGTCATGCAGCTCGAAATCCGCAACGCGGTGAAGCGAGACGGGCTGACCTATAATGTCCTCGGCATCCTGGCCGGGTGCATCATTGCGATCATTTTCTTCCGCAAGATATCGTTCATGATCGTCGCCGCCTTCCCGCCGATCATCGCCATCGTGCTGGCGCTGGGCGGTCTCGGGTGGGCCAATTTCAACCTCAATATGTTCCTGAACGTGATGACGCCGCTGATCATGGTCATCAGCTTCTCGGACTCGATGCAGCTGACGTTCGCGGCGCGCGACCGCCTGATCGCGGGGCAGGACAAATACACCGC
>NZ_JADGRI010000213.1 GCF_017881085.1 Bradyrhizobium sp. | reverse complement strand
CCTTCAATTCCCGTGCAACAGCTCGCTCACCACCACGAACTGGCCGTCGCGGAATTCGACCATGTAGCCGTCCTTGATCGGGCGGTAATCGGTGGCCGAGGTGTTGAGCGTGATGCCGGGGAGCAGGACGGACAGCGCCACGCCTTTCAGATTGGCGGCCTGCGCCATGATGTTCTCGCGGCTGAGATCGTTCTTGCACTGCTCCAGCACCACGACCAGCGCTTGCGCGACCATGTAGCCATATTCGGCGGCGAAGTTGGCGGGATCGACATTCGGCAGCCGCGCCTTCATGAAGTCGCCGTAGCCGACGAGTCCGGGATCCTTGGAGTCCGCCATATACGGCTTGAGCGCCACCACCGACATGATGCCGCCGGCGGCATCGAGGCCCGCCGGCGCCATCACCGTGTCCTTGTTGGCGCAGCCGGAGGAAATGAAGCGCATCGGCCGCCAGCCGGTCTCCTGCGCCTTGCGGATGGCCTGGGCGCAAGCGCGCGGCGTCACGCTGTAGATCAGGAACACATCGGCCTTGGTGCTCGCCAGCGTGATGATCTGCGAATCCACCGTGGGATCGGCGACCTCGAAGCTCGTCGCCATCGCGATGGCCTTGTCGGCATCGGCGCCGAGCGCTTCCCTGACGCCGCGCAGATATTCCTTGCCGGCGTCGTCGTTCTGGTAGAGCACCGCGAAACGCGCATTGGGATTTTTCGAAAGCGCATAGCGAACCTCGATGCCGGCCTCCACCATGTAATTCGGCGCCCAGGGCAGCGCCATCAGCCAGGGCTGCGTCGCCGGCTCGTTCCATTTCGAGGCCGACGAAATCAAAAACAGATGCGGCACCTTGGCGCCGTTGAGATATTTCGCCGTCGCCGAACTCGGCGCGGTGCCCATGGTGCCGAACATGAAGGCGACGCCGTCACTCTCGACCAGCCGGCGCGTCGCCTCCACCGTCTTCGGCGGCGAAAAGCCGTCGTCGAGCGAGATCATGTTGAGCTTGCGACCCTGGACGCCGCCTTTTTCGTTGATCATGTCGAAATAGGCTGAAAACACCTTGCCGGTGACGCTGAGCGCGGAGGCCGGCCCGCTATACGGCATGATGTTGCCGAATTTTATCTCCTTGTCGGTGATGCCGGGCTGCTCGGCGGCGGCGGCCGTCCATGACAAGAGCGGCAGAAGGACCAGCGAGGCGAGATAGCTCAGGCGCTTCATGGATCATCCTCCCGGGATGGGCCGCCGTGTCATGTCGACGGCGATGCTCTTGCTTTTCGGGTCAGGCTAGGCGTAGCAGGGAATGCCGGTCTTGCGTTCAGCCGCTGGTCGCTTCATGCCAGCCACTCGACGCAAGCTCGCGCCGGCCGATACGAGGCATGGTGATCCCTGGGAGAAGACGATGCTGGAGCGCACCCGGGCGCAGAGCCCGTTTTACACGGAAGATCACGAAGCCTTCCGCGACGTGATGCGCAGCTTTGTTTCGCGTGAAATCGAGCCTTACGCCAGCCAGTGGGACGAGGCCGGTGAATTCCCCAGGGAACTCTATGCCAAGGCGGCCGGAATCGGCCTGCTGGCGCTCGGCTTCCCGGAAGAATGCGGCGGCGTTCCCGCCGACCCCTTCATGAAGATCGTGGCCTCGCAGGAACTCGCGCGCGCCGGCGCCGGCGGGATCAGCGCCAGCCTGATGAGCCACACCATCGGTTCGCCGCCGATCGCGCGCGCCGCGCGCCCCGAAATCAAGGCGCGGGTGCTGCCGGAGGTATTGTCGGGCAGGAAGATTTCGGCGCTGGCGATCACCGAGCCCGGTGGCGGATCCGACGTCGCCAATCTCCGCACCAAGGCGCGGCGCGACGGCGATCATTATGTCGTCAGCGGCGAGAAGACGTTTATTACCTCCGGCATGCGCGCCGATTACATCACGACGGCGGTGCGCACCGGCGGGGAAGGAGCGGGCGGCGTCAGCCTGCTGTTGATCGAGGGCGATACGCCGGGCCTGTCGCGCACGAAACTGAAGAAGATGGGCTGGTGGGCCTCGGACACCGCGACGCTGCATTTCGACGATTGCCGCGTGCCGGTCGAAAACCTGATCGGCGAGGAAGGCCAGGGCTTCAAGCTGATCATGCAGAATTTCAATAGCGAGCGGATGGGCATGGCGGCGGGCTGCACGGCCTTCGCCCGGGTCTGCGTCGAGGAAGCGATCGCCTACGCCAGGGAGCGCAAGACCTTCGGCAAGCCGATCTCGCAGCATCAGGTCATCAGGCACAAGCTGGTCGACATGGCGCAAAAGGTGGCGGCGTCGCAGGCGATGCTGGAAATGCTGGCCTGGCGGCTCGGGCAGGGCCAAAACCCGGTCGCCGAAATCTGCATGATGAAGAACCAGGCGACGCAGACCATGGCGTTCTGCGCCTCCGAGGCGGTGCAGATCTTCGGCGGCGCCGGCTATATGCGCGGCATCAAGGTCGAGCGCATCTACCGCGAGGTCAAGGTCAACGCGATCGGCGGCGGCACCGAGGAGATCATGAAGGATCTGGCGAGCCGGCAGATGGGGTTTTAGAACCTGTTCC
Source organism: Bradyrhizobium sp. (assembly GCF_017881085.1). GTDB lineage: Bacteria > Pseudomonadota > Alphaproteobacteria > Rhizobiales > Xanthobacteraceae > Bradyrhizobium. The sequence continues at coordinate 6,909 of NZ_JADGRI010000213.1, read as the reverse complement.
GTCATTCCGGGGCGCGTCGCAGACGCGAACCCGGAATCTGGAGATGGGTTAAACTGAGTTAGACGACATCGAGATTCCGGGTTCGCTCGCGCTGCGAGCGCCCCGGAATGACGGGAAAAATGAAAGATGCTCTCGCTGCCGACCACGGCAGCAACGTCAACTCCCCTCCCCACCGCTGCGCGGGGGGAGGGGAGCAGAAACGAACGAGCGGGCTCGGAATGACAAGGAAACAAAAATGCTCTTCACCAGCGACCACGACGAACCGCGCCGTATCCTGCAGAAATTCATTGCCGCCGAGATCAATCCCTTTGTCGATGAATGGGAGGCGGCGGAGCAGTTTCCGTCGCACGAGCTGTTCAAGAAGCTCGGCGATCTCGGTTTTCTCGGCCTCAACAAGCCGGTCGCGTTCGGCGGCCAGGGGCTCGATTACAGCTACGCGCTGATGATGGCCGAGGAGCTCGGCGCCATCAAATGCGGCGGGGTGCCGATGGCGATCGGGGTGCAGACCGACATGGCGACGCCGGCGCTGGCGCGGTTCGGCTCCGACGAGGTGCGCCGCGAATTTTTGGCGCCCGCGATAGCGGGCGACGCGGTGGCCTGCATCGGCGTGTCCGAGCCGGGGGCCGGCTCCGACGTCGCCTCGATCAAGACCAGCGCGCGCTCCGACGGCGACGATTACGTCATCAATGGCGGCAAGATGTGGATCACCAACGGCGTCAAGGCCGACTGGATCTGCCTGCTCGCCAACACCAGCGACGGGCCGGTCCATCGCAACAAGTCGCTGATCTGCGTGCCGATGAAATCAAAGGGCGTGCAGGTGGCGCGAAAGCTCGACAAGATGGGCATGCGCTCGTCCGATACCGCGCAGATCTTCTTCGACGAAGTGCGGGTGCCGAAGCGCAACCGGATCGGCGAGGAAGGACAGGGTTTTACCTACCAGATGGTGCAATTCCAGGAGGAGCGGCTGTGGGGCGCGGCCGCCTGCCTCAAGGCGCATGAAACCATCATCAACGACACGATCGAATACACCCGCAACCGCAAGGCGTTCGGCCAGAGCATCCTCGATAACCAAATCGTCCATTTCAAGCTGGCGGAGATGCAGACCGAAGTCGAACTGTTGCGCGCGCTGATCTATCGCGCCGCGGAGGCTTTGGTCGCCGGCGAGGACGTCACGAAGCTCGCGACCATGGCCAAGCTGAAAGCCGGCCGGCTGGGGCGTGAACTGACCGATGCCTGCCTGCAATATTGGGGCGGCATGGGTTTCATGAACGAGACCCCGGTCAGCCGCGCCTATCGCGACAGCCGCCTGACCTCGATCGGCGGCGGCGCCGATGAGGTGATGCTGTCGGTATTGTGCAAGATGATGGGCACCTTGCCTGGCATGAAGCAGAAGTAATCAGGCTGATACGCCATAGCGCTTCAGCAGTCCGCGCCCAAGCTGCGCCAGATGGACCTGATCAGGTCCGTCGCCGAGCCGCATGAACCGCGCATAGGTATAGGCTTCCGCGAGGAAGGTATCCTGCGAGACGCCGGCGCCGCCATGGATCTGGATCGCGCGGTCGATCACGCGGGCGGCCATGCTGGGCACGACCACTTTCGCCGCCGCGATCAGATCGCGCGCCGCCTTGTTGCCCTCGCGATCCATCTTCTCGGCGGCCCGCAGCGTCAAGAGGCGCGCCTGTTCGATCTCGCACCAGGAATGGGCGATGTCCTCCCGCACCGAGCCCTGTTCGCCCAGGGCCTTTCCGAACGCGATGCGCGATTGCGCGCGGGCGCACATCAGTTCGAGCGCGCGCTGCGCGCAGCCGATCAGCCGCATGCAATGATGGATGCGCCCGGGGCCGAGGCGGCCCTGCGCGATCTCGAAGCCGCGGCCTTCGCCGAGCAGGATGTTGGTGGCGGGAACCCGGACGTTGTCGTAGACGATTTCGGGATGACCGACCGGCGCGTCGTCGTAACCGAACACGCGCATGTCGCGCACGATCCGAATGCCCGGCGTCTCCCGGGGCACCAGCACCATCGATTGCTGCAAATGCTTGTTGGGATTGTCGGGATCGGTCTTGCCCATCACGATCAGGATCCTGCAATCCTCGCTCATGGCGCCCGACGTGAACCATTTGCGGCCATTGATGACGTAATCCGCGCCGTCGCGGCGGATGCTGCACTGGATGTTGGTGGCGTCGCTGGACGCCACCGCGGGCTCGGTCATCGAGAAGGCCGAGCGGATTTCGCCCGCGAGCAGCGGCTCAAGCCAGCGCTTCTTCTGCTCAGGGGTGCCATAGAGCGAGAGCACTTCCATGTTGCCGGTATCGGGCGCCGAACAATTGAAGATTTCGGAGGCCCATGAAATCCGGCCCATGATCTCGGCCAGCGGCGCGTAGTCGAGATTGCCGATGCCGGCGCCGTGGTCGCCCGGTAGAAACAGGTTCCAGAGCCCCTCGGCGCGGGCGCGGCGCTTCAGCTCTTCCAGCACCGGCGGCCGGTGATGGCGATGCCCGTTCTCGACCTGCTCCTGATAGAGGTGTTCGACCGGATAGACGTATCGGTCCATGAAGGTCTGCAGCCGTCCCTGCAGTTCGAGCGCTTTCGGACTGTGCTCAAAATCCATCGTCCTGGCCTTTCCTGGCTCGGGTGAACGAGACCAATGCGCTGCGTCGGCTCATCGTCTTGCGTTGAGTAGCTGATGCACGCGCGGTTCGCAGCCAGGGTTTGACATACTGCGAGCGAAGCATGAATTCACCCCTCACCATGAGCGTTATCTTCTCCCCTCCCTCCACGCGCAAAGCGCGTGGCGGGGAGGGGTCGGGGGTGGGGGGTTTATCCGCTTGCTCCTCTGGCAGAGAGTTTGCTGGACCGCCCCCCACCCCCGACCCCTCCCCGCCGCTTCGCGGGGGGAGGGGAGTGACCTCATCGCTCGACCGCCGTTCGCACTTGCGGATGGCGCACCGGCGTTCCAGACTGGTTTCAAATCAAGGGAAAGGGAGCGCCGGATGATCACGCTTTACCACTGCGATGGCGCCCGCTCGTTCCGGCCGCTTTGGATGCTCGAAGAAATGGGGCTGCCCTACGAGCTGAAGATGCTGCCGTTCCCGCCACGGGTGTTCGCCAAGGAATATCTCGCGCTCAACCCGCTCGGCACCATCCCCTTCATGATCGACGGCGAGACCAAAATGACGGAGTCCTCCGGCATCTGTCATTATCTCGGTACCCGGCACGGCCCGACGCCGCTGGTCGTCGGCGTCGACGAGCCGGCCTATGGCGCGTTCCTGAACTGGATGTATTTTTCCGATGCCACGCTGACCTTTCCGCAGACCCTGGTGCTGCGCTACACCCAGCTCGAGCCGGAAGAGCGGCGCAATCCGCAGGTCGCCACCGACTACGCCAAGTGGTTTTTGGGGCGGCTGCGGGCGGTCGAGGCCGCGACGGCGGGCGCGGAGACGCTCGTGGCCGGCCGGTTCACCGCGGCCGACATCGTGATCGGCTACGCCCTGCGGCTGGCCGACACCATCGGCCTTGCGAAGGATTTCGGGCCCAACGTTTCTGCCTACTGGCAGCGGTTGCAGGCGCGCGACGGCTATCAACGGGCGGTGGCCGCGGAAACCCGGGCCGGGGTGGAACAGAACGTCACGCCCCGCGTCCGGGCTTGATCCTTCCGTCATTCCGGTTTCGCACCGTCCCGGAATGACCGTGGTCAGCCGCCGATTTTGCGCTATGGTTGATCTCGCGCAGTGGCCGCAAGAGCCGCGCCGGGAGGGTCGACCATGGACGAAAAAGGCAACGAATCCAGCCATTTGATGCTGATTACGCCCGAGCGCGTGTTTTACGCGGGCCTGCTCGGCCGGCCGCGGCAGCGCGCCTCCGGGGCGCTTCACGTCTATGTGGCGATCGAGGGGGGCTTGCGGCTTTCGGTCGAAGGCGGCTGTGAGAGCTACGGCGAACTGGCTGCCGTTCTGCCGGACGTGCGGCACACCATCGCCAGCGACTGCCGCTCGGTGATTTGCGTGATGGTCGAGCCCGAAACCGTCGGCGCCGGCGCGCTCGAGGCCCTTGCCAAGCGCGTGTCGGGCGCGGAACGCGCCTTCTTCGCCAACCGCATCCGCGCGGCCTATCAGCAATTGCTGCGCGAGCCATGCAGCGGCGAAATCGGCAGTACTGCATTCGACATCATGTGCGTTGGCGAAGCGCTGCCGCGGCGCGCCCTCGATCCGCGCGTGGTGCGGGCGATCGCGCAGATCGGCCGCTTCTGCGGCGAGCCGGTGACGGCGGCAAGCTGTGCGGTGGAGGCCGGCCTGTCCTCGTCGCGCTTCCTGCATCTGTTCAAGCAGGAGACCGGCATCTCTTTCCGCGCGTTCCGGGCCTGGAAGCGCGCGCGGCATTTGCTGCATTTCGCCAATCAGGACCTCAACCTGGCGCATCTGGCGCAGGATATCGGCTATCCCGACTCCACCCATTTCAGCCACTCGATCCGCAGGTTTTACGGGCTGAAGCCGCGCGCGATCTTTTCGGGTTCCCGCGATCTCGCGATCTATCGCAGCGGGCGGTCTGGACCCGGCGATAGCGCGTTGACGCAAGAAGCCGGATGACGACGCACGCATGATCGCTGGAGCATGATCCGGAAAAGTGGGAACCGGTTTTCCGAAGAGATCATGCTCAAACCATAGAGATGAGATCATGATCCAATCCGATCATGATCGAAGGTCGCTTGACGGCCCCACCCGAGATCGAGAACCACTCCATGAGCGACAAGGCCGTCATCACCTGCGCGCTGAACGGCGTGCTGACCGACCCGAAGCAGCATCACGTGCCGGTGACCCCGGAAGAAATGGCGCGCGAGGCAAGAGCGGCGTTCGACGCCGGCGCCAGCATCATGCATATCCATCTGCGCCAGCAGGCGCCGGGCAAGGGACATCTGCCGTCCTGGGACGTCGCCGTCTCCCGCGAGATCCAGCAGGCGATCCGTGAAGCCTGCCCGGGCGTGATCATCAATCACACCACCGGCCAGTCGGGTCCGGATTACAGGGGCCCGCTCGATTGCGTGCGCGAGACCAGACCCGAGATGGCGGCCTGCAACGCCGGCTCGCTGAATTATCTGAAAGTGAAGGCCGACAACAGCTGGGCCTGGCCGCCGATGATGTTCGACAATTCGGTCGAGAAGGTCGGCAACTATCTCAACGTGATGAAGGAAGCCGGGACCATTCCCGAATTCGAATGTTTCGACGTCGGCATCGTGCGCTGCGTCGGGATGTACCGGCAGACCGGGATGTATTCCGGGCCGCTGGAGTATAATTTCGTGATGGGCGTCGCCTCGGGCATGCCGGCCGATCCGGAATTGCTGCCGATCCTGTTGAAGCTGAAGGCGCCGGACGCCAACTGGCAGGTCACCGCGATCGGCCGGGCGGAAATCTGGCCGCTGCACCAGCGCTGCGCCGACCTAGGCGGTCATCTGCGCACCGGGCTCGAAGACACCTTTTATCTCGGCGACGGCTCCAAGGTGATTTCGAACGGGCAACTGATTGAGGCGATCGCGAAATGCGCGCGCAACACCGGCCGCGCCATCGCGAGCCCCGCGGAAGCCCGGCAGATTTTCGGGATTCTCCACTAACACGTCATTCCGGGGCGACACGAAGTGTCGAACTATGATGTGCAATTGCACATCTGAGAATCTCGAGATTCCGGGTTCGCGCTGTGCGCGCCCCGGAATGACGAAAATGAGGGAGTAATTTGCATGACCAATCTCGCAGCCACCGGCGGCGTGCCGGGGCCGGGCCGGATCGGCCGGGTGGCGATCGGCGATCTCCTGAAACGCGCGGCGGCGCGGTTTCCCGACCGGACCGCACTCACCGACGGCGCGCGGCGGGTGACCTTCACCGAGCTCGAACGCGATGCCAACCGTTTTGCCAATTACCTGGTCGCGCGGGGCCTGAAACCCGGCGAGAAGATTTCGACCATCTGCAACAACTCGGTCGAGTTCGTCAAAGCGCTGTTCGGCATTCATCGCGCTGGCCTGGTCTGGGTGCCGATCAACACCATGCTCGGCCCTGCCGACATGGACTACATCCTCGACCATGCCGAGGTGAATTTTGCGCTGATCGACGACAATCTCTATGCGCAACCCGACCGGCGCGCGGCGCTCACCAAACGCGGCATCGATCTGATCGCGGTCGATCTCGCCGGCACGGCTTCCGCCGCCGGCCTCGAAAGCTTCAACGACCTGATCAAGGGCCGATCGGAGATCGAGCCGGATATCGAGATCGACGACCGCGATCTCGCCATGATCATCTATACCTCGGGCACCACGTCGCGGCCGAAGGGGGCGATGCATTGCCACCTCGCCGTGGTCATGGCCGTCATGAGCAATTGCATCGAGATGCAGTTGTCCCGCGACGACGGCATCACCGGGCAGTTTCCGTTGTTCCATTGCGCCGGACATGTGCTGCTGTTGAGCTATCTCTCGGTCGGTGGCCGCATGGCATTGATGCGCGGCTTCGATCCCGTCGTGTGCATGGAAGCCATCGTGCGCGACAAGCTCACCGTGTTCGTCGGCCTGTCGCTGATGTATCAGGCGATCCTCGATCACCCGCGCCGCAGGGAATTCGATCTCTCGGGCTTGCGGACCTGCATCTACACCATGGCCCCGATGGGCCGCCCGCTGCTGGAGCGCGCCATCGCCGATCTCTGCCCGAACTTTGTCCTTTCCAGCGGCCAGACTGAAATGTATCCGGCTACCACGATGTCGCGGCCCGAGGTCCAGCTTCAGCGCTTTGGCAATTACTGGGGCGAATCGCTGATCGTGAACGAGACCGCGATCATGGACGATGCCGGCAATCTGTTGCCGCGCGGACAGGCCGGCGAGCTGGTGCATCGCGGGCCCAACGTCATGATGGGCTACTACAAGGACCCGAAGGCCAC
>NZ_JADGRI010000027.1 GCF_017881085.1 Bradyrhizobium sp. | reverse complement strand
CGACAGTCTCGCAAGACTCGAATTCCGGCTTCTCGCCTAGCAATTGCGCCGGAATGCCGGGCGGTTCCCGAGCCCGGTTGCGGCTGCACGCCCGCGTCACGCCGATCCGGCAGCAAGGCGTGCATCGTTCGATTTTGGTGCCGTCCTCTGCCAACGCCTTTTGCCTCCGCGCGCGCTCTCCGTTAGAAGGCACGCGACGATCCGGCCGCGAAACCTGGCCCAGGGATCGAGGAGTGACGACGTGGCACTGATGCCGGTTACCGAGGCGCTGAGCGCGGTTCTTGCGGGCGCCGAGCCGTGCCCGGAGGAAATGGTTGCGCTGGACGCGGCCTTTCACCGGGTGCTGGCGCGCGACGTTCCGGCTCTCCGCACCCAGCCGCCGCAGGCGATGTCGGCGATGGACGGGTATGCGGTGCGTGCGGCCGAGGCCTCTGCCCCCGGGACCCGTCTGAAGGTGATCGGCGAGGTCGCGGCCGGCCGGCCGTTCGACAGGGCGCTCGGCGCCCGCGAGGCCGTGCGGATCTTCACCGGCGGCGTGATCCCCGTCGGCGCCGACGCCGTCGTGATCCAGGAAGATACCGTGGCCGATGCTGGCTATGTCACCCTCACCGAAGCCGCGCGGCCGGGCCGGCATATCCGGCCTGCGGGAATCGACTTTCGCGCGGGCGACGTACTGCTGGCCCGGGGTATCCGCCTCACCGACCGCGATCTGTCGCTGGCCGCCGGCATGAACCATCCCGAACTGCCGGTGCGCCGGCGGCCCAGGGTCGCGCTGCTCGCCACCGGCGACGAGCTGGTGATGCCGGGGAAAACCCCCGGCCCCGGGCAGATCGTCTATTCCAACGGCTACGCGCTGCGCGCGCTGGCCCGCCACGAGGGTGCCGAGGTGATCGATCTCGGCATTGCCGCCGACACGCTGGACGCCACCGTGGCCGGCATCCGCCGCGCCCGCGACGCAGCCGCCGATATCCTGGTCACCACCGGCGGCGCCTCGGTCGGCGACCACGACCTCGTCAAGCGGTCGCTGGAAGCCGAGGGCGTCGAAATGGCGTTCTGGAAGATCGCGATGCGGCCAGGCAAGCCGATGATGCACGGGCGGTTGGGCGCGATGCGGGTGATCGGCCTGCCCGGCAATCCCGTGTCATCCTATGTCTGCGGCTTTCTGTTCCTGGTGCCCTTGATTCGCGCTTTGTCCGGGCGATCGGCGGTCCAACACGCCCATGAGACCGCGCTCTTGGGCCGCGATGTCGGCGCCAACGATGTGCGCGAAGATTATCTGCGCGCCCGGCTGGAGCGGCGCAGCGACGGCGCGCTGATCGCCATTCCGGTCGACCATCAGGATTCCTCGCTGCTTGGAAATCTCGCTGCGGCACGGGCATTAGTGATCCGTCCGCCGTTCGCGCCGAAGGCTCTGGCCGGCTCCGCTTGCGACATCCTGCGGCTGCCGGCCTGACCCTTTCCGTCGGGGCAAAAGCGGATTTCGTTGACCCAAAATTAAGTGGTTGCGGAACACATATGGAACATATAGTGTTCGTTCATGATTTGTTTCGAGTGCTGGTGTCTACGAGTGAACGTCACCTGACTCCGGAGTGCTGATTTCGAGACCCGAAATCGAGCGGCCCCTGTCAGGCCTGAGCTTAAGCAAATTGGGGATTGGTCGAGATGCTCACGCGCAAACAATATGAACTCCTGCGATTCATCAGCGAACGCCTGAAGGAAAGTGGCGTTCCGCCCTCCTTCGACGAGATGAAGGACGCGCTGGATCTGCGCTCGAAGTCCGGCATCCATCGCCTGATCACGGCGCTGGAAGAGCGCGGCTTCATCCGCCGCCTGCCCAACCGCGCCCGCGCCATCGAGGTCATCAAGCTGCCGGAGCTGTCGGGCGGCGCCAACAGCCGCCGTGGCTTCACGCCCAGCGTCATCGAGGGCACGCTCGGCAAGGTGCGGTCCAGCAGCAGCGGTTCGGAGAGCGATGGCGAGCGCCCGGTGGCCGTGCCGGTCATGGGCCGCATCGCCGCGGGTACGCCGATCGAGGCGCTGCAGACCCGCAGCCACACAATCAGCGTGCCGCCGGACATGCTCGGCTCCGGCGAACATTACGCGCTCGAGGTGCGCGGCGACTCGATGGTGGATGCCGGTATCCTCGACGGCGACATGGCGCTGATCCAGCGCAACGAGACCGCCGATACCGGCGACATCGTGGTGGCGCTGATCGACGACGAGGAAGCAACCCTGAAACGCTTCCGCCGCCGTGGCGCCTCGATCGCGCTGGAACCGGCCAACGCCTCCTATGAAGTCCGCATCCTGCCGCCGAACCGGGTGAAGATTCAGGGCAAGCTTATCGGGCTGTACCGGAAGTACTGAGCGACGTTTGGGCGGGAATGCTCGTAATTCCGGGACGAGCCGTTACACGGCGTCATTCCGGGATGGTCCGAAGGACCAGACCTCAGATGCGCAATTGCGCATCGGGGAATCTCGAGATTCCGGGTTCGCGTCTTCGCCGCGCCCCGGAATGCTGGAGCACGCAAAAACGCATTTGTGATTGGGGTCGAAGACCCGGGCCGCACAATTGCCCACAAGCGGGCAAAAGCTCCTCCTCTACTGTCCACTCTGATAGAGGCCTGCGCCTCTCAGCGGCGCCGGTTGGCTATCTCGAACGAGGAGCGATCCGATGTGTGACTATAGTCTGCACGCTGTAGCGACGCGACCGGCCAAGGTCGGAGAGACGCTGATCACCACGACATTCCCCGGCACTTCGACACGCGGTTTCGCCAGCGAGAGCGACCCCAATGTCGCGGTGTGCATGCTCCCGGGAACGGAACTCGCGTTCGCCAAGAACGTCAGATATGACAACCGCTGGATCTGGACCCGCGAGGTCGGTTTCCGCGTCGGCAAATTCGTCCAGATCGACCGCCATGTGCCGGACCGTCATCATGACGCGATCGGGTTTCCTGACGACACCCATGTGCTGGTGACACTGCTCTGCGAAGGCCAGCGCGCCACCGTACTGCAATTGCCCGTGGTGGCGCAGCCGGCGACCGAACGGGCGCGACCCGCTGCCGCCGTCGCGACAACGCCGACGCCGCTTTCCGCCGGCTGAAATGAATTCAACGGATCGCTCGAATGCCCGCCGGTTTCGGCCGGCGGGGAATTTTGTGCGTGCCCAACCGGACGGGCTGGACTGGCAGGCTGAACCGACAAGGCTGGACTGACAAGGCATGACCGACAGAGCGGGGCTGACGATGGGGCACGGGGAGGACGCGCGCGCCCAAGAGCTGCATAATCTACGGCTCGCGCTGGCGACGTTCGCCTTGCAGCTGGATGCCTTCGAAATGCGGGCGAGTGGCGCCTTGCTCGCGGCCCGCCGGGAGGCTTCAATCTCCGCCTCGCGGCCCGACCGGTTGCGGGATGCCGAAGGGGGAAATGATTGAGCGTCAACAAGGTCAGCTGGCAGCAAATCGGGCACGTCACCGCACCCGGCCGATACATGTTCAGGTTCGGCTGGCTGACGGTCGCAGCGGAGGATCTTGCGGTCTGGGAGCAATTCCCGGACGCAGTGTTCGCGCTGGTCAAGACGGCGTCAGCGACCGCCACCGACGACAATGAGGAATTTCACCTGGGCACGTTCGAGCTCAAGGATAGTCATTCGCTGACGGAGAAATAAGGGGCGTCATTCCGGGGCGGTGCGAAGCACCGAACCCAGAATCCAAGGATTCTCCGATGTGCAATTGCATATCGGAGTTCGCGCTTATGCGCCCCCCGGAATGGCGGAGCAGCCTCAATCCTCCGGCTGCTGATCCGCTTCCGCCGGCGTGGCGTCGACCGGCCGCGCGGCGGCCGGACGCGGCGCCAGTGTCGTCTCGGTCTCCGCAGCGCCCGCGACCGCGGGCGACCAAGGCCGGTCGACGCCGCGCAGCCTGACCGCGTCGACGGCAAAGCCGTCGCGCCTCCGCCACAGCGCGGTGGCGCCCTGCCCGCGCAAGCGATCGCCCGACATCACGGCGGATGGACAGTCCGGCGGCGCCAGCCGCGCTGTCACCACCAGCGCGGCGCGCTCGCAATCGTCCGCCAGCGCTTCGGGCTTGAGCGCCAGCGCCACCATGCCGCCGCCCGCCATCGGCGTCACGCAGCCGGCCTCGTCGCAGGAGGCGCCGTCGGCGAGCGAGGCATCGGTGGGCAGCCTCGGGTCGGCGTCGGCGGCGAGCCACTCCTTGAGCAGGAACGCATCCTTGGCGCTCCGCATCAGATGCAACCGCCCGTCCGGGCCGCGGACGCCGACATTATGGCCGTCGGCGGAGATCAGGACATCCGGCTGCGGCACCACCACGGCCCAGATCACCGAAACCGCCAGCACGGCCGCGCCCGACCAGCGCAGCGGCGTCCGCAACAGGCCGAGCAGGACGATGCCGATGCTGGCCGCGATCAGCGGCCCGATCCCGAACGCGGCCATGCGGCCGATGGCGCCGGGCAGGTTCGCCACCCATTGCGTCACCGCGATCATCCAGTCGATGCCGAGGCCCATCAGCCACCAGAACACGCCGTCGAAGCCGAAGGGCATCGCGGCGAGGCCGAGCAGGCCCGCCGGCATCACCAGCGCCGATACCACTGGCATCGCCGCCAGATTGGCGAGCACGCCATAGGGCGTCACGCGATGGAAATGGAAGGCGGCGTAGGGCGTGGTCGCGAGCCCCGCCACCAGCGAGGCCAGCGCCAGCGTCATGATCTCCCGCCCGCCCCACAGGGCCACCTTCGCGGTTGCCGAGTTGTCGGGCGAGGCGAACAAACGCGGCATGCCGATCTGCACCAGCGCCACCAGCCCAAGCGTGGCCGCGAACGACATCTGGAAACTCGGATGCACCAGCGCTTCCGGCGCAATCGCCAGCACGATCATCGCCGCGACCGCGAGCGTGCGGAAGGTGATGGCGCGGCGGTCGACCATGACCGCGATCAAGACCACCGCCGTCATGAAAAACGAACGTTGGGTGGCGACCTCGGCGCCCGACAGCAACAGATAAAACAGCGCGGCGGCGAGCGCCGCCGCCGCCGACCATTTCTTGATCGGAAATCCCGTCGTGAGCGCCGGGATCAGCGCCAGCAGCGCACGCACGGCGAAGAATACGACGCCGGCGACGACCGCCATGTGATAGCCCGATATCGACAGCACATGGCCGAGCCCGGAGATGAACATGGCGTCGTTGACCGGTGTCGTGATCGCGTCGCGGCGGCCGGTCAACAGCGCGGTCGCGATCGCGCGCTTGTCGCCGTCAAGCGTGGTCCGGATCCGCGCATCGATCGCGTCGCGCAGGTTCTGCATGAAGGCGGCGTAACCCAGCGACAGCCCGCCGCTCTCGGGCGGCTCGGTGGCCTTGATCGCGCCGGTGACAAAACCGGAGGCGCCGATACCCTGAAAATACATGTCGCGGCCGAAATCGTAGCTGCCGGGCCGCATCGGGGAGAGCGGCGGCTGCAGCCGCGCCTTCAATTCGACGAAGCTGCCGACCGCGGGCGCGGTGCCCTTACGCACCGACAGCCGGACGCGCTCCAGTCTTATCTGCGAGCGCGGGCTTTCCATCGACGCGACGCGCAGGACAAAGCGATCGGTGCGCTCGCGGATATCGCGGGACTCGACAAAACCGGTCAGCGATACCGAGTACATCGGCCGCGCCAGCACGCCGTGGGCGATCCGCGCCGTCTTCCAGGTCGCCGTGGCAAAACCCGCGGCTATCGCGGCGATCATGACAGCGACAGGAAACAACTTCTGCCGCCGCAGCAGAAACGCCGCCAGGCAAAGCCCCGCCGCGGTGACGGCGGCCACCGACAAGACCGGATCATGATCGGCGGCGAAATAGAACGCGATGCCGGTGCCGAATGCCACGGGAACCCAAGGCAACAGCCGCCCGGCGCCGGCCTCGGCGCGGACCCATTCGCGCAGTTTCGCGGCGAATGACGACCAGGAGCCAAGACCGGAGGGAGCGAAGCCGCCGGCCCGCGCCGCCTCGCGCGGCGGCCATGTCCCCGCGATCCCCTGCGTCTGGACCCTGCCCCGCTCCGCCATCCCGGTACACCCACTGATCCCGTCCGGACCCCGATGCTATCGGAAGGTGCGACGGGGCGGATAGCCGGAACGAATGCAGAATTTTGGGGAAAGACGGGCGGCGTCTCGGACGGCCGCTTCACGAACCAATCAGGGCTCCCGCGCTTCTTGCCGAGCGAGGGCTCCTGCCTCGCGCACCACTTCCTTTGCGAGCGCGAGGGCAAAGCGCGGAGCCGACGAGCTGCAGCCGGCTGGCATCAGACCGGACGGGACATCATTCCCGAAGGGCGAACTGAAAGCGCAATCGATTGGCGATGTCTTCAACTCGCCTTTGATATCCGATCAGATCGCCGGGAGACGAAATGACTGTCGGCTGCCAACCGTAAGCATGGTCCCTGCGGATCTCGATATCCAACTCTCTTACACCCAGCGCAGAGACAATCATGTCGGATAGCTGCGCGGCGGTTCTGAGTTCCTTGGCCATTGATCCATCACCCCTAAAAAATGCCCCGGAGCCCCGACCTGATTTTACGGCTCGCTCTCTGATTCCCGCCAGTCCGATAAATTTCTCTTCGTAACGGCAGGCGGTAACTCGGTCCGGGGTCACGCCCTCAAGCCGCCCGAATCGTAATCGCACCTTGCCGTCATCGACGCGGCGGCATCGATGGCTCCAGACTTCCGCCTCATCGCGATTCAACCTCAACCACTGAACCGATGGGGCGGGTTCTTTGTGGCTGTCGTATCCAATGCATCTGCGACCATTACGGTCGATGCCTGGAAAGCGATCCGGCGCGCCGTCTCAAGCCGAGCCCTCAAAGCGAAATCCGCGCGCGAGTTCCTGAGCCGCCGGCTTCCGATCGTTAACCTTTGCTAACGGCGTGCGGCTAAGATTTGCGAATCAATCGGGGCTTCGCCCCTCAGGGATTTGGCCATGCCGCGCAGGATCATGCTGTCCGTTGTTGTAACAGCGATCACGGCCATGACCGCTGGCGCTGCCGATCTGCCGACGCAAAGCCGGCTGGGCAAGATATTTGCCGAGCCGACCGCGCAGACCAGGGTCGAGGTGGTTCGGGGGCGCGAATATTCGGGGCCGATCATTCCCTACAGCAATCTGCCCAATCCCGTCTGGAATCGCGGCGTCTATAATTACGGCTCGTCCTGGTCGTATTATGATGGCGGCCCTTATTACGGCGGCGCCTCGCCGAGCTTCATCCGCCTGCCCTATGTCTGCGGCCTCTACGGCTATTGCTTCTAGGAACGCCGGCACGCCGCTAGAGCAGCGGCGCCTGGGACGAGACGTGATGGCTGACGATTTTCCAGTCGCCGTCCTCGCGGGCAATCACCCAGGTGATCTTGACCGACAGCGGCGCGGCACCCTCCTCGACGACGAACGTCGCGGTCGCGGCAAAGTTGATCAAATCGGGATTGACCTGCGCGATCGTCCGGTCGGTGAATTGAACGGTCGGTGAACCCCAGCGCGGCAGCGCGTTGAAATAGGCTGCAACACCTTCATTGCCGCGGTACAACGACGACTTCGACCCGAAAAAGAAGACGTTCCTAGAATACAACGATGCAAGCGTTCTGGCGTCGAGCCTGTTGAACGCGGCCGACCATTTCTCGATGATGCCGGAAACCGTGCCGTCGGCCGCGCTTTGCATTGGATGCCCCCCGTCAAATCCGGTAGGGCCGTGGAAATTTGGCCACACGCCCACTGCGCGTGACGAACCCCCTCAGCCCTTGCCACCCACTTCCTTCGCAAAGGTATCGCGCAGGCCGATGGTGCGGCTGAACACCGGATGGTCCGGCGTCGAGTCCCTGTCGCGCACGAAATAGCCCTGCCGTTCGAACTGGATGACGTCGTTCGAATTGCTTTCCGCGACCGAAGCCTCGATCCGGGCGTCCTTCAGGATTTCCAGCGACTGCGGATTGAGGTCGGCGGCGAAGTTGCCGGCGTCCGGCGAAGGTTTTGCAAATAGCTGGTTGTAGATACGGATTTCCGCGGTCCTGGACTGGACGGCCGGCAGCCAGTGCATGGTGGCCTTGACCTTGCGGCCGTCGGGCGCGTTGCCGCCCTTGGTCGCGGGATCGTAGCTGCAGTGCAGTTCGATCACTTCGCCGCTCGCGTCCTTGATCACGCCCGTACACTTGATGAAATAGGCGTAGCGCAACCGCACTTCCGTGCCCGGCGACAGCCTGAAGAACTTCTTCGGCGGATTTTCCATGAAATCGTCGCGCTCGATGTAGAGCTCGCGGCCGAACGCCACGCGGCGGGTGCCCGCGCTGGGATCGTCGGGATGGTTGATGGCTTCGAGCTCCTCGACCTGTCCTTCCGGGTAATTCTCGATCACGACTTTCAGCGGCCGCAGCACCGCCATGCGGCGCTGTGACGTCCGGTTGAGCTCCTCGCGGATGCAGAATTCCAGCATGCCGACATCGACCACGCTGTTGGCCTTGGCGACGCCGATGCGCTTGACGAATTCGCGGATCGCCGCCGGCGGCACGCCGCGCCGCTTCAGCCCCGCGATCGTCGGCATGCGCGGATCGTCCCAGCCCGCGACATGGCCGTCGCGCACGAGCTGGGTGAGCACGCGCTTCGACAATAGCGTGTAGGTGAGGTTGAGCCGCGCGAATTCATACTGATGCGGTTTCGACGGCACCGGAAGCTTGTCCAGGAACCAGTCATAGAGCGGCCGGTGGTCCTCGAATTCCAGCGTGCAGATCGAATGCGTAATGCCTTCGATCGCGTCCGACTGCCCATGGGCGTAGTCATAGCTCGGATAGATCGACCATTTGTCGCCGGTGCGCGGATGGGTGGCGTGCAGGATGCGATACAGGACGGGATCGCGCAAATTGATGTTGCCCGAAGCCATGTCGATCCTCGCGCGCAGCACCCGCGCCCCATTGGGAAACTCGCCGGCCTTCATGCGGCGAAACAGATCGAGGTTTTCGTCCACCGAGCGGTCGCGGAACGGGCTGTTCTTACCCGGCTCGGTCAGCGAGCCGCGCGCGGTCCTGATCTCTTCCTGGGTCTGGTCGTCGACATAGGCGAGGCCCGCGCGGATCAGACCCTCCGCCCAGTCGTAGAGTCTGTCGAAATAATCCGAGGCATAGAACAGGTATTTGCCCCAGTCATAGCCGAGCCAGTGCACGTCGGCCTGGATTGAATCGATATATTCCTGCTCTTCCCTGGTCGGATTGGTGTCGTCGAAGCGCAGGTGGCAACGGCCGCCGAATTCCCCCGCGATGCCGAAGTTGAGCGCGATCGACTTGGCGTGGCCGATATGGAGATAGCCGTTCGGCTCCGGCGGGAACCGGGTCACGATCGTCGCGTGTCGCTTGGCGTCCAGGTCGGCCTGGACGATGTCGCGAATGAAATCGCGCCCCGCCTCTGCCGCCACCGTTTCTGCTGTCATTTAAGGGTTCCTGCTTGGGAAATCTGCCGACGTTCTGCCAAATCCGCTGGCCCCACGGAAGGCTTTAGTTATTGACCGTTCCTGCTATACACCACCGCGCTTCCCGCATGCCCCCTTTGTTCGCAACCAGCTCTTGTAATGACCGATTCCGTCGTCACCCGCTTTGCCCCCTCGCCGACCGGCTTTCTCCATATCGGGGGAGCCCGCACCGCGCTGTTCAACTGGCTCTATGCCAAGAAGACCGGCGGCAGGATGCTGTTGCGTATCGAGGACACCGACCGGGAGCGATCGACCGACGCGGCAATTGCCGCGATTCTCGATGGCCTGAAATGGCTCGAGCTCGATTGGGACGGCGACGTCATCTACCAGTTCACCCGCGCCGCGCGGCACCGCGAGGTCGCCGAACAATTATTGGACAGCGGCAAGGCCTATCGCTGCTACGCGACGGCGGAACAGCTCACGGCCATGCGGGAAAAGGCCCGCGCCGAGGGCCGCACCCGGCTCTATGACGGCCTGTGGCGGGATCGCGACCCTGCCGAGGCGCCGGAGGGCGTGAAGCCCACGATCAGGCTCAAGGCGCCCCAGACCGGCGAGACCGTGATCGAGGACCAGGTACAGGGCCGCGTGGTCTGGCAGAACGAGAACCTCGACGATCTCGTGCTGCTGCGAGGCGATGGCAATCCGACCTACATGCTCGCCGTCGTCGTCGACGATCACGACATGGGCGTCACCCACGTCATCCGCGGCGACGACCATTTGATCAACGCCGCGCGCCAGAAGCAGATCTACGATGCGCTTTCCTGGGACGTTCCCTCGATGTCGCATATTCCGCTGATCCACGGGCCCGACGGCTCAAAGCTCTCGAAACGCCATGGCTCGCTCGGCGTCGACGCCTACCGCGCCATGGGATACCTCCCGGCGGCGCTGCGCAATTACCTGGTGCGGCTCGGATGGAGCCATGGCGACCAGGAGATATTTTCGACCGAGGAAATGATCGCCGCGTTCGATCTGTCAGGCGTCGGCCGCTCGGCCGCCCGCTTCGATTTCGCCAAGCTGGAAAACCTCAACGGCCACTACATCCGCCATTCCGACGATCAATCCCTGGTGACCATGTTCGAGGGCGTGCTGGACTATGTCCCCGGCGGGGCCGACCTCAAGGCAAAGCTCAACGACACGACCCGCGCGCAATTGCTGCGAGCGATGCCGAGCCTGAAGGAGCGCGCCAAGACGCTGATCGAGCTGCTCGACGGTGCGTATTTCATCTTTGCCGACCGGCCGCTCGAGATCGAGCCGAAGGCGCTGGCCCTGTTGACGCCGGAAAACCGCGAACTGATCGGCCGGCTTCGTCTGGCGCTGGAGGCGGTCACCTCGTGGAGCGCCGAGACCACGGAAGCCGCGATGCGGGCCTTCGCGGAAGCCAACAGCCTCAAGCTTGGCGCCGTCGCCCAGCCGCTCCGCGCCGCGCTGACCGGCCGGACCACCTCGCCCGGCATCTTCGACGTCCTGGCGGTACTGGGACGCCAGGAATGCCTGGCCCGGCTCGGCGATCAGGCCCCCTCATAAGGTGGTATCGGGGGCCAGCCGCGCCCATCTTGCAGTGCAAACAGCAATAAGATACCCATCTGACAGGTGCTTCTAGAATACGCGCGGCTTCCCGCGCCATTTTGTTAACGATGGCGCCCGCAGCCGCCGCCCTTTTACAACGATCTCATCGGGGACTTCACGATGGACGCAACATCCAACTCAAAAACCGCCACACTAACGGTCGGCAACAAGACCTACGATTTCCCGATATTGAGCGGCACCGTCGGGCCCGATGTCATCGACATCGCCAAGCTCTACGCCCAGTCCGGAATGTTCACCTACGACCCCGGCTTCACCTCCACCGGGAGCTGCCAGTCCAAGATCACCTACATTGACGGCGACGCCGGCATTCTCGAGTACCGCGGCTATCCGATCGAGCAGCTGGCGGAAAAAGGCGACTTCCTCGAAACCTGTTACCTGCTGCTCTACGGCGAACTGCCGACCAAGGCGCAGAAGGCCGATTTCGACAACCGCGTGATCCATCACACCATGGTTCACGAGCAGATGGCGCGGTTCTTCCAGGGCTTCCGCCGCGACGCCCATCCGATGGCAATCATGGTGGCCGCGGTCGGCGCGCTGGCCGCCTTCTACCACGACTCCACCGACATCAACGATCCGCAGCAGCGCATGATCGCCTCGATGCGCATGATCGCGAAAATTCCCACTTTGGCCGCGATGGCCTTCAAATACACCATCGGCCAGCCCTTCATCTACCCGAAGAACTCGCTCTCCTTCGCCGAGAACTTCCTGAACATGTGCTTCGCGGTGCCGTGCGAGGACTACAAGATCAATCCGGTGCTGGCGGACGCACTCGACAAGATCTTCATCCTGCACGCCGACCACGAGCAGAACGCCTCGACCTCGACGGTGCGCATCGCCGGCTCCTCCGGCGCCAACCCGTTCGCCTGCATCGCCGCCGGCATCGCCTGCCTGTGGGGCCCGGCCCATGGCGGCGCCAACGAAGCCGCACTGGCGATGCTCGCCGACATCGGCACGGTCGACAAGATCCCCGATTTCATCAGGCGCGTGAAGGACAAGAACAGCGAAGTCCGCCTGATGGGCTTTGGGCATCGCGTGTACAAGAACTACGATCCGCGCGCCAAGATCATGCAGAAGATGTGTCACGCGGTGCTCAAGGAAACCGGGCACGGCGACGACCCGATGCTGAAGGTCGCGCTGGAACTTGAGAAGATCGCGCTGAGCGACCAGTATTTCATCGACCGCAAGCTCTACCCGAATGTCGACTTCTATTCGGGTATCACGCTGAAGGCGATGGGCTTCCCGACCTCGATGTTCACCGTGCTGTTCGCGGTCGCGCGCACCGTCGGCTGGATCAGCCAGTGGAGCGAAATGATCGAGGATCCGCAGCAGAAGATCGGCCGACCGCGCCAGCTCTATACCGGTGTCGGCCGCCGCGACTACATCGACATGGACAAGCGCAAGTAAGGCGCGCAGCCAACCCTGCAGTTTGCGGCCGGATGCACCAGCGTCCGGCCGCAAGCTTTTCTGGCGCTAGGACCATAGGGTGGGCAAAGCGAAGCGTGCCCACCTTCAAGAGATCGTCTGATGATAGACGGTGGACACGACGCAAGAGCGCCTTTGCGCACCTACCATTCTAGACGAGCCGGCGCGCCTTGCGCATCGTCGCCAGCACGATGTCGGCGGCGCGGACGCTGGGCGGCTGGTTGCCGGTCGACATGATGGCGTCGATTTTTGCGAACGCCTCGAGCTGGCGCCGGCGCAACGGCGTATCGTCGAGCACCTCGCGCACCGCGCGCGACAGGTTTTGCGGCGTGCAATTCTCCTGCAGATATTCCGGCACGACATTCTCGCCGATCACGAGGTTGGCCAGAATGACCGATTTCACCTCGATCAGGCGCCGCATGATCCACGCCTCGATTGCGCCGACCCGGTAAGCCGTGACCATCGGCACGCCGGCGACGGCGAGCTCCAGCGTCACGGTGCCCGACTTGGCGAGCGCTGCGCGCGCGATACGGAACGCCGCGCGCTTTTCGGGCTCGCCAACGACGACCCTGGGCGCGACCTTCCAGCTCTTGAGGCCCTCGGCGACCGCTTGCTGCAGATGCGGCATGGTGGGAAGCAGGGGTTCGAACGCCACGCCCTCGGCGCTGAGCCGGTCCAGCGTTTCGCCGAATACCGCCATATGGTGCCCGATCTCGCTGCGGCGGCTTCCCGGCAGCAGCAGCAGCACCGGCGGCGCTTCGTCCCGGCGCTTCCGCTCCTGGAGGGAGGGCCGCAAGCTCCCGATCTGCTCGGTCAGGGGATGGCCGACATAGCTGCAGGGCGGCCCGCGCAGCCGACGGTATTCCTCGGGTTCGAACGGCAGCAGCGCCAGCACGTGATCGACATAGCCGCGCATCGCCCGCGCCCGGCCGGGCCGCCATGCCCAGACCGAGGGCGAGACATAGTCGACGATCGGGATCGAGGGATCGTGCGCACGGACGCGCCGTGCCACCCGGTGGGTGAAATCCGGACTGTCGATGATGACGAGCACGTCGGGCGAGGTCTTCGTGACCGCGGTGACGGTGGTCCGGATCAGGCCCAGGATCTTTGGCAGCTGCTGCACGACTGCGGCCAGTCCCATGATCGACAGTTCCTCGATCGGAAACAGCGACGTCAGCCCTTCGCGGGCCATCGCCTGGCCGCCGACGCCCTCGAAACGCACGGCATCGCCGAGGCGCTGGCGTAGCACCTTCATGAGGTTGGCGCCAAGCCGATCCCCGGATTCCTCGGTCGCTATCAGGAAAATCCGTCGCCCGACATTTGCGGCTGCGCGCGCGGCCATCACGCGGGCAGACCGGTCACGAAAAGGCCCGCAGCATCGGCGGCCTCGATCATGGCCTGCGGCTCGACGACAATGGTGTTGCCGGCGACGACGGCGATGCCCGCAAGCTGCGCGGCGGCCGCGCCTTCGACCGTGCGCGGTCCGACCGTCGGCAGATCGAAGCGCAAATCCTGGCCGCTTTTCGGCGCCTTCACCAGCACGCCGCGGGCGGCCTTGGCGCGAATGCGACCTTCCTTGCGCAGCCGCGCCACGCGCGCCAAGAGGCCATCGGTGCCCTCGATATCCTCGACCCCGACCACGTGACCGTCGATCACGATCGCGGCCTGGCCGATGTCGAAGGGGCTGAGCGCGCGCAACACCTCGCGCCCTTTGGCGATGTCGGCGGCGGCGGTTTCATCCGGCTTGGCGCGGGCAAGACATCCCTCCGGCACCAGGAGATCCGGGGCGACGTCCTTGATCCCCACCATGCGAAAGCCGTCCTGCTCGAGAATGCGGCCGATACCGGACAACAGGTGATCGTCGCCGCCGCGGAAGGCGGCCCACACCCGCCCGAGCACACGCAACGTGCCCCAGTCCAGCCTGATCTCCGAGAGCGCCGGACGCACCAGCGTGCCGATGAAAACCAGATCGCGGCAGTTTTCCGCGCGAAACAGTTTCATCGCCCTGCCGACTTGGCCGACCGAAATCCAGTGATGGCGAAAGCGCACAACGGCCACCGGATCGCAGGCGCCCTTGAGGGCAAACATCACAGGATCGATGCCGCGTGCGGCAAGCGAATCGGCGACCGCAAAAGGCATGACGCCGCCGGCCGCGATCAATCCGATCGGCGATGAAGCATCCATAACCCGATCTGTCATGGCTTGCCCCGGGAATGCGTCATCAGAACCTTTTACCGTCCTTGACCGGCTGGCACAGCTCGCGATGTTTTCCGGCATCGATGAAGCCGAGGATTTCCGCAATCGCGGGATCCGCGTCCGCCTGCTGTCTCGCTCCGATCAGACGGTCGGCAAACACGCCCGGTCCGTGAAACAGCTCCTGGTAAAACGATCTTATCGTCGCCAGGCGCTCGCGGGTGAAGTTGCGGCGCTTCATGCCCACGACGTTGAGGCCGGTGAGCGCGGCGAATTGGCCGCTCACCAGCGTAAACGGAATCACGTCGGCGCGCACGCCGGAAAGCGCGCCCACCATGACCTGCGCTCCCACCCGGGTGAACTGATGCACGGCCGAAAGTCCGCCGATGAAGACAAAATCGCCGATCTCGGCGTGGCCGCCCAGCGTCGCCGAGGTCGCAAAGATCACGTCGTTGCCGACGATGCAGTCGTGACCGACATGGCTGCAGTTCATGAAGTAGCCGCGATCGCCGACGCGGGTAATGCCGCCGCCCGCCACAGTGCCGGCGTTCATGGTGACCTGCTCGCGGATGGTGCAGCCCTCGCCGATCACGAGCCTTGTCAGTTCGCCGCGATAGCTCAGCGATTGCGGCGGGGTCCCCAGGGAAACGAAGGGGTAAATGGTGCAACCGTCGCCGATCGTGGTCTGCGCGGTGACGTGCACATGCGCGACCAGCTTGCAATTGGCGCCGATGACGACGTGGGGGCCGATGACGCAGTAGGGACCGATGAAAGTGCCCTCGCCGATCACAGCGCCGTCTTCAATCCGCGCGGTGGGATCGATTCCGCTCATGGTTCGCTATTCGCCGAAAATTGCCGTTGATGTGGTTCAGGTTTTCCGGTGGTTAGCGCGGCGTACCGGCACTGTCCAGTGACGTATGGTTACGCCGTATGTCGTCCATTCCCG
Organism: Bradyrhizobium sp.; assembly: GCF_017881085.1. Taxonomy (GTDB): domain Bacteria; phylum Pseudomonadota; class Alphaproteobacteria; order Rhizobiales; family Xanthobacteraceae; genus Bradyrhizobium. Next base: position 11,857 of record NZ_JADGRI010000027.1, on the reverse strand, counting down.
ATGGGATCGATGGGGCGACTTGGCCCGGCGCCGGACTGATGCCATCCGCCTCAGTCGGTCAGCATCGCGCCGACATCGGCTTCGGCCACCGTCGTGCCGTTGACCTTGGCGTCGCCGTGAAACCACCACATGGTCTTGCGCCGGCCGATCGAGCGCATGTGATATTCGATGGTGTCGCCGGGCATTACGGGTTTGCGGAATTTGCATTTGTCGATGGTGAGGAAATAAACCGCGCGCGGCTTCTCGGTGCCCTCGACCGACTTGATTCCGATCACGCCGGCGGTCTGCGCCATGGCCTCGATCATCATGACGCCGGGATAGACCGGCCGGTCCGGAAAATGCCCTTGAAACGGCGGCTCGTTGAAGGTGACGTTCTTGATGCCGATGCCGGAATAATCGGTCCGGATATTGATGACCTTGTCGATCAGCAGCATCGGAAAGCGGTGCGGCAGCGTCTTGAGTATCTCGTTGATATCCACCAGCTCGAATTTGACCGATGCCTCCTCCATCACTCCCGCCCTTCGCCCTTCGTATCGGTCGAGCTATCGCGCACGAGACGCTCCACCGCAACGATCTCCCTGAACCACTGCCGGGTCGGTTTGGCGAAATGGCCGCCCCAGCGCCCGCCTGCCGGAATATCATCCTTGACGGCGCTCATCGCCGTCACCTGGGCGCCGTCGCCGATGTGAAGATGGTTGTTGATCCCCACCTTGGCTCCCAGCGCCACATTGTCGCCGATGGTCAAACTGCCGGCCAACCCGATCTGGGCTGCCAGCAGGCAATGCCGCCCGATCGTTACATTGTGACCGATCTGGACCTGATTGTCGATTTTGGTGCCCTCGCCGATCACGGTGTCGCGCAGGCTGCCGCGATCGATGGTCGTTCCGGCGCCGATCTCGACGTCGTTCTGGATCAGGACGCGCCCGGTCTGCGGCACCTTCAGATGACCGTCCGGCCCAAAAAACACAAAGCCATAGCCATCCTGGCCGATGCTGCAGCCGGGGTGGATCAGGACGTTGTTGCCCAATAGCGCGTACTGGATGGCGGTCCGGGCGCCGACATTGCAATCCCGGCCAATCCTGACATTGGCCCCGATCACCGCGCCCGCCCCGATCACCGTCCCGGCTCCGATTTCGACGTTCGGGCCGATCACGGCCAGCGGATCGACGATCACGCCATCCTCCAGATGCGCGGTTGCGTCGATGATGGCGGACGGCGCGATGCCGACATAGCCGAACCAGGATTGCGGGCGAAGCGCGCTGGCGTAGAGCTCGCGGGCGATCGTCACGAAGGCGCGGAACGGCTGGGCGGCCCGCAGCACGGCGACGTGGGCCGGGACCTTGGCTTCGAAACGCGCGCTGACGATACAGGCGCCGGCCATGGTCGAGGCGAGCTGGTCGGCATATTTCAGGTTGTCGAAAAACGCCAGGTGCATCGGGCCGGCTTCGTCGAGCGAAGCAAGCCCCCGCACCGGCTGGCCGCCGCGGGCCGCATCGACCAAATGCGCGTTGGTCAACGCGGCGATTTCAGCCAGCGTCGACACCGGTGGTTGCTCGAAGAAAGTCGGCTGCGCCATTCCACCCGTCGCGGTCCGGCCGGTGATCGAACCAGAGCTTCGGTCCTGATCAATCAGAACCGAACTTTTTGCCTGTTTTGACGCGTCTTCTTCACGCGCACCGGTATCCCCTTCGCGCAAAGACGTCTTTAGAACGATGTCCCGCCGCCAAACTTGAATTGCTGCACCCGGTCGAACTGACCCTTCGTCACCGGGACCGCATAATCGAAGCGCAGCGGACCGAACGGCGACGCCCAGATCAGGCCGACGCCCACGGACGAGCGGATCTGATTGCCGTTGTCGTACACCAATCCGGTGCAGGTGCCAGGGCTGGCATTGGGGTATTGCGTCGGCTTGATACAATTGGAATTGCCCGGCGTGGTCAACTCGCCTGTCGCTGCCCAAGTCGTCGGTCCCTGATAGTCGTAGAGACCGCCGGCATCGGCGTAGATCGCGCCCTTCAAGCCCACTTCCTTTGGCAGGAACCAGAATGGCATCTGCAGCTCCATCGACGCGCCCCAATATTTGGTGCCGCCGAGCGCATCCTGCGTACCGAAGGGATTGAGGTCGCGCGGACCGATACCGTTCGGTGCGAAGCCGCGGACGAGGTTCGGGCCCATCTGGAACTGATCGAGCATACGAAGATCGGTGTTGCCGATCTTGTTGAGGATACCGCCCTGGACGTGAATCAGCCCTACGATATCGGCGACCAGCGGCGTGTAGTATTTTGCGTCGAACGCGCTCTTCAGATAGCTCACGTCGCCGCCGACGCCGGCGAAGTCCTGTTTGAAATCGATCAGCAGGCCATCGGTCGGGTTCTTGTTGTTGTCGAGGGTATTATAGTCCAGCGAGTAACCGAGCGCGGAAGTCAGCGTGCTGCCGCCCTGAAGTTCCTTGCGGACCGGGAGCGAGGCCTCGCCATCGCTGTAGCACCACAGTCCGGTGCCGGAGGTATCGGTGACGCCGTTTATTGTTCCGCCCGGAGGAATTCCGTTCGCGTTGGCGAACGCCGGCGACGGATTGAATGCGAGCAACGAATTTGTCGTGGTGTTGTTACAGTTCGCCAGATTGTTCGGCAGCGTGATCTTCTGCTGATAGATCGAATATCTCAGCTGCAGCGACAGATCTTCCCGCAGGGCGAAGCCGAGCCGCGGACTGAAACCCAGCGTCTCGGTGCCGTAGGAGATATAGTGGTTTGCGAGTTGCTGCCGCTGGTACAGGTCAAGACCGAGCGCGACGCGATAGTCCAGCAGATAGGGTTCGACGAACGACAGCGCGTAGCCGCGCGCGTACTGGCCGTAGGTCACCGACGCCTTCGCGAACAGACCGCGACCGAGGAAGTTACGCTCGGAAATACTGACCTCGGCCAGCGCGCCGTCGGTGGTAGAATAGCCGCCCGATACCGAGAAGTCGCCGGTGGATTTCTCCTCGAGATCGACATTGAGAATCACCCGGTCGCTCGACGAACCCGGCTCGGTCGTTATCTTCACGGACTTGAAGTAATCGAGATTCTTCAAACGTCGCTCGGCACGATCGACCAATGCGCGGTTGTAGGCGTCGCCTTCCGAAATATCGAATTCGCGGCGGATCACATATTCCCGCGTGCGGGTATTGCCGCGCACGTTGATGCGTTCGATGTAGGTCCGCGGACCCTCATCGATGGCATAGGTGATGGAGACGGTGTGGTTGTCGAAATTGCGATCGCCGCGCGGGCGCACGACCGCGAAGGCGTAGCCGCGGCGCGATGCCTCGATTTGCATCTCCTCGACCGACTTCTCCAGCGCTTCGGCGTTGTAGGTCGACCCGACACTGACGCGCGAATAGCTGCGAAGTGAATTGCCGTCGAAGCTCGGGATACTGGATTCGAAATTGACCGCTCCCACCCGGTACTGCTGGCCCTCTTCGATCTTGAAGGTCACCAGGAAGCCCTTTTGCTGCGGATCGTATTCCGTCAGCGCGGCCACCACCTGCACGTCGGCGAATCCGTGCTTGAGATAGAAGCGCCGAATCAGGTCGCGGTCGGCTTCCACCCGGTCGGGATCATAGACGTCGCCGCCGCCGAGGAAGCTCAGCAGATTCGATTCGTGGGTCTTGATGATGTCCTTCAGACGGTACGACGAATAAGCGTTGTTGCCGACGAATTCGACCGACCTGACGCCGGTTTTCGCGCCTTCGGTGATCTCGAAAACGAGATCGACCCGATTGTTCGGCTGTTCGATGATTTGGGGATTGACGGTCACGTCATAGCGTCCGGAATGGCGGTAGATGTCCGCGATGCGCTGGGCGTCGGACTGCACCATGGGGCGCGACAGCGTACCGCGCGGCTTGGACTGTATCTCCGCCGTAAGCTGTTCGTCCTTGACCTTCTTGTTGCCCTCGAAGGCGACGCGTCCGATCACCGGGTTTTCCACCACGGTCACCAGGAGGCGGCCGCCGGCCTGGCTGATCCTGACGTCCTGGAACAGGCCGGTCTCGATCAGCGCCTTGAGGCCGTCATCGATTTGCGCCTGATCCAGCCGCCCGCCGGGACCGGGCTTGAAATAGGATCGGATGGTCTCGATCTCGACCCGCCGGTTACCCTCGACCTGTATAGAAGCCACGGTCTGGGCAGCGGCCGGCGACGACGCAAACACGCCGGCCAGCGTGGCGGCGGCCGGCACAGCGAACATGATCAGGGCAGCGAACAAGCCCCCCCGGACTCGCATTCCAAAATTCATGCGCAATGCGCCCTTGTCATTCCTGAGCCGGACCGCACCCCACGAACCGGCAGATTCCCATCTGTTGCACTGCTTGTAGCCAACTTTGCCGGGCCGGCAAACGTCCTATCGCGGTGCAATTTCATTTTCATTCCAAGACGTTGCCTATTGGCCACGTCACAAAAAAGCCGTTTCAGGATGCCGCCAGGTGCAAGATGTCGTTGTAGGTGGCAAACACCATCAGCATCAGCACCAAACCAAGCCCGATTCGGAACCCCATTTCCTGCGCCCGCTCCGACAAAGGGCGACCGCGCACGGCTTCCACCGCATAGAACAAAAGATGACCGCCATCGAGCAGCGGTACCGGGAACAGGTTCAGGAGCCCGATCGATATCGACAGCACGGCCGCCAGATGCACCAGCGCGGTGAGGCCGATGGTGGCGACCTGCCCCGAGATCTGCGCGATTCGTAAGGGGCCGCCGACCTGGTCGGCTGCTTCGCGCCCGGTGAAGACGCCGCCGATATAGGCCAGCGTCCGATCGACCACGAACCAGGTCTCCTTGACGCCGAGCCACAGCGCGGTGGCGGGATCGACGCGCTCGGTCGTGATATCGCCGGCCGCCGTCTTGCGGGTGATGCCCAGCACGCCTTGCTTATGGGCGTTTCCGAACGGGTCTTTCACCTCCTTCAGCTGCGGGGTGCCGTGCAGTTGCACCGTGGCGTCGCCACGCTTGACCGTGAACGTCAGCGGTTCGCCGGCGCGAATGCTGACGACCCGCTGCATATCGGAGAAGCTGTCGATCCTGGAGCCATCGATCGCGATCACGACATCGCCGACCTGGAACCCGGCCGTGGCCGCGGCGCTGCCCGCCTCCACCTGATCGACGCGCGCGCTCGTGCTCGGTTTGCCAAAGAATGTGAACAGGCAGGTGAAGATCACGATCGCCAGGAGAAAATTGGCGATCGGGCCGGCGGCGACGATCGCCGCGCGCGGTCCGACTTTCTTGTGGTGGAAACTGCCCTGCCGCTCTTCTTCGGTCATGGTGGCGAGCGTCTCGGACGATGGCGTCGACGCCTCGCTGTCGTCGCCGAAGAATTTGACGTAACCGCCGAGCGGCACGGCCGAAATCTTCCAGCGGGTGCCGTGGCGGTCATTGAACCCGGCGAGTTCCGGCCCAAAGCCGAGCGAGAACGTTAACACCTTCACGCCGGCCCAGCGGGCAACCAGGAAATGCCCGAGTTCGTGGAAGAAGACGACGATGGTGAGCACGAACAAGAAGGGGATCACGTATCCAATGAGCCCATGGCCCAACGTATTGAAACTATGCAGAAAAAACTCGGACATCCGATTCCCCTTAAGCAGAGCCGAAGGCCCTGTCCCCAACCCTCTAGGATGCCTTTAAGGCAATTTGAGGCAAGAGGGTGGCAGCTCTATTTCGCGCACTATGGTCAACGGCGATGGCGTCGTCGGCGGACGTCAGGGGTGCGTGATTTCCGGAGCGAATCCAGTCGTTCATCGTCGCCTCGACGAGGCGCGCGATGGCGCCAAATCTGATCCGGCCGGCGATGAAGGCGGCCACCGCCACCTCGTTGGCGGCATTGAATACCGTCGTGGCGCCGCCGCCTGCCCGCAGCGCATCGTAAGCCAGCCCCAAGCCCGGGAACCGTTCGAAATCCGGCGCCTCGAAGGTCAGTTGCCCGATCTTGGCGAGATCGAGCTTGGCCGCCGGCCCAACGATTCGATCCGGCCATCCCAGGCAATGCGCGATCGGCGTGCGCATGTCGGGCGCTCCCAATTGCGCAACCACCGAACGATCGGAGAATTCGACCATGCCATGGACGATCGACTGCGGATGCACCAGAACGTCGATCTCGTCCGGCGTCAATGCAAACAGATAGGAGGCTTCGATCACCTCGAGCCCCTTGTTCATCATCGAGGCCGAATCGATGGTGATCTTCTGTCCCATGCTCCAGTTCGGATGCTTCAGCGCCTGCGCCAGCGTCGCCTGCTCGATGTCGGCAGCGGCCCAGGTCCGGAACGGCCCGCCTGACGCCGTGATGATGACGCGCACCAATTCCTCGCGGTTGCCCGAGCCCAACGCCTGAAACAGCGCATTATGCTCGGAGTCCGCGGGCAGTATGCAGGCGCCGGCCTTCGCCGCGCGCTGCATGAAGAAATCGCCGGCGCAAACCAGGCATTCCTTGTTGGCGAGCGCGACCGTCGCGCCGCGATCCACCGCCGCCAGCGCGGGCTTCAGGCCAGCCGCGCCGCTGACGGCCGCCATCACCCAATCCGCGGGCCGGGCTGCTGCTTCAATCACGGCGCTTTCGCCGGCGCCGCATTCGGTGCGGGTGCCGGCCAGCGCGTCTTTCAGTTCGGAGAGACCTGCGGGATCGGCGACGGCCGCGAATCGCGCACCGAATTCTTTCGCGAGCTTCGCCAGCCCCTGCACGTTGGTATTCGCCGTCAGCGCCTCGACCCGATAGCGGTCGCGGGAGGCCCTCAGCAAATCCATCGTGCTGTCGCCGATCGAGCCGGTGGCGCCGAGGACGGTCACGGTACGCACGGCAGAGGCCGCGGCTTTGTTGTTACGCAAGGGAACTGCGCTCATGTCTTCACCAAACCATAAGACCGCGGCCGACGCCATCCACGCCGCTCCGCAAAAGGCCAAAAATCGCAGCCATGACGACCGCGGCGACGAAACCGTCGAGACGATCCATCAGTCCGCCATGCCCGGGAATCATGTCGCTGGAGTCCTTGACGCCGAACCGCCGCTTCACCGCGGATTCGAAGAGATCGCCAAGCTGGGAAGCGATCGAAAGCAACGCGCCCAGCAGCAGAACAGGGCCGGGCTTGCCGAAACCGAGTGCCACAAATCCTCCCGCTACGGCCAGGCTCGCCACAAAACCGCCGACGGCGCCCGCCCATGTTTTCTTCGGGCTGACCCGCGGCCAGAGCTTCGGGCCGCCGATGCCGCGGCCCGCGAAAAATCCGCCGATATCGGTCACCCACACCACCAGCAGGATCAGGATCAGCGCGACGAACCCCCAGAGCTGATCGAGGCGAACCAGGACGGAAGCGACTTCGGCGGCAGAAGCATAGAAGAAGCCAGCCGCCGTCCAGAGGCGCCGCTCCGGCGAGAGCCACGTCACGGCGGCGCAACCGAGCGCCAGCACGATGAGCGCAGCATCGATCCGCCCCGATGCGAGACAAAGTCCCGAGATCGCCACTGCGACACCGCCTGCGACGACCACCCGCCGCTCGCGCGCGACGCCCACGATCATCAGCCATTCCACATACAGGCCGATCGAAGCCAGCGTCACCAGTGCGGTCCACAGCCATCCGCCGGCATAGGCGATCGCAAGCGCCGTCGGGGCGAGCACCACAGAGACAATGACGCGCAAGAGCAGATTGCGCGAACCCTGCTCGGCCGTTGCCGCCGGTGCGGCTTCGTCTTCGGTCACGATCCGGTTTTCGCGGCCAGACCGCCGAAACGGCGTTCCCGTCTGGCATATTCGGCGATCGCGTCCTCGAGCGCGGCCTTGTCGAAATCGGGCCAGTGGATCGGCACGAACACGAGTTCGCTGTAAGCCGCCTGCCACATCAGGAAATTCGACAGCCGCTGCTCGCCGCTGGTACGAATGATCAGGTCGGGATCGGGAATGTCGGGCGCATCGAGATATTGGCCGAGCGTGTCGGCGTCGATCGAGCCAACGTCGCGCTTGCCCTCGGCCACTTCGCGCGCGAGAAGCTGCGCCGCATGCGCGATTTCCTGCCGCGATCCGTAGTTGAACGCGACCACGAGCGTGAGCTTGTTATTATTCCTGGTCAGCTCTTCGGCTTCGTTCAGCAGCGCGCAGATGTCGGGCTCCAGCCCGTCGCGCTGGCCGATGACGCGCACCCGGACGCCGTCGCGGTGCAACGACGCCAGATCGTTGCGGATGAACCGCCGCAGCAGGCCGAACAGATCGCCGATCTCGGTCGCCGGACGCGACCAGTTTTCCGAGCTGAAGGAAAAAATCGTCAAATAGCGAATGCCCAGTTCGTGCGCGGCGCGAACGACCCGGCGCAGCGCCTCGACGCCGCGGCGATGGCCTTCGGCACGCGGCAGACCGCGGGCTGCCGCCCAGCGTCCGTTACCGTCCATGATGACAGCCACGTGCGAGGGACCGTCGGTTCGATCCGGTCCTTCGGTCACAGGGGCGGCGGCGTTCGACATCGGTCTATCCCTGGAGCGTTTTCGAGCGAAGTGAATACCGGTTCGCGTGAGGAAAACGCGTCAAAACAAAAAGGCGGCGCCCTAGACGGTGAGGATTTCTTTTTCCTTGGCCGCCAGCAACTGGTCGATCTCCGAAATGATTCCGTCGGTCGCCTTCTGCACGTCGGCGGCCAGACGCTCCTGATCGTCCTCGGAAATCTCGTGGTTCTTCTCCAGTTTCTTGACGGTATCGAGACCGTCGCGGCGGACATGCCTGACCGCGACCTTTGCCGCCTCGGCATATTTGTGCGCGACTTTCACGAGTTCCTTGCGGCGCTCTTCGTTGAGTTCGGGAATCCTCAGGCGCAGCACCTGTCCTTCGGTGGCGGGGCTCAATCCCAGATTCGAATCGACGATTGCCTTTTCCACCGCCTTGACCATCGATTTGTCCCATACCTGCACCGAGAGCAGGCGCGGTTCCGGCACGCTGATGGTCGCAAGCTGGTTCAGCGGCATATGCGTGCCATAGGCGTCGACCTGCACCGGCTCCAGCATCGAGGCCGCGGCACGACCGGTTCGCAAGCCGCCCAGTTCGTGCTTGAGGGCTTGCGTTGCGCCTTGCATGCGCCGCTTCAATTCGTTGATGTCGAACTTGTCCGTGGGCATAACGCTCTTCCCTCCTGAAAACTTCCGGCCGAGACCGCCCAACCCTGCGCGGTCCCATGCTTCCCACGCCTCAGCCGGCGACGATGGTGCCGTGGCCGGTGCCGCGCAGGATCGCGCCGATCGAACCCGGCTCGGCGATCGAGAACACGATGATAGGCAGCGACGTCTCGCGGGCAAGCGCGAATGCGGTCGCATCCATGACCTTGTAGCCGCCTTCAATCGCCTGTGAATGGGTCAGCCGGTCAAACCGCTTGGCGGCCGGGTCCTTCTTCGGGTCGGCGCTATAGACGCCATCGACATTGGTGGCCTTCAGCACCGCCTGCGCGCCGATTTCGGCTGCGCGCAAAACCGCCGTGGTATCGGTGGTGAAGAACGGATTGCCGGTTCCGCCGCCCAGCAGCACGATCCGGCCCTCGGCGAGATATTTGTGCGTTGCACCCCGGGTGTAGAGTTCGCAGACCTGCGGCATCACGAATGCCGAAAGCGCCCGCGCCGGCGCGCCGCGCCGCTCGATCGCGGCCTCAAGCGCCAGGCAGTTCATGACGGTGGCGAGCATGCCCATGGTGTCGCCGGTCGGCCGCGACACGCCGCGCGACGATACTTCCACGCCGCGGACCAGATTGCCGCCGCCGATGACGACGGCGACTTCGACGCCCAGTTGCTTGGCCGCGATCAGGTCGCCGGCGACCCGGTCGATGGTCGGCTGGTCCATGCCGGACGAATTCGGGCCGGCAAGATACTCGCCGGAGAGCTTGATCACCACACGACGATAGACCGGCTCAGCCATGACGAATCGCTTTCCTTCCCCGCGCGGGCAGCCCCCCGCGCAAACAGGCCGGAGGCACCGTTTGCGCGGTTATTTCTTGCCGCTGGCCGCCGCGACCTCGGCGGCGAAATCGGATTCCTGCTTGTCGATTCCCTCGCCGAGAGCATAGCGCACAAATCCGGTGATCTTCACAGCCGCGCCGATCTTGCCCTCAGCTTCCTTCACCGCCTGGGCGACCGACTTGGCGTTGTCATGGATGAACGCCTGCTCCAGCAGGCAGACTTCCTTGTAATAGGTCTTCAGACCGGACTCGACGATCTTCTCGATCACGTTCTCGGGCTTGCCCTGCTGGCGGTATTTGTCGGCCAGCACGTCCTTTTCACGCTTGACGACGGCGGGATCGAGGCCGCCCGGATCCAGCGCCTGCGGATTGGCGGCGGCGACATGCATGGCCAGCTGGCGGCCGAGAGCCGAGAGCTCGTCGGTCTTGCCGGCGGATTCCAGCGCCACGATCACGCCCATCTTGCCGGCGCCGTCGATCACCGCGTTATGTACATAGCTCGACACCACGCCCTTGCCGACTTCGAGCGAAGCCGCACGGCGCAGCGTCATGTTCTCGCCGATGGTCGCAATCGCGTCCGCAATCGCGGTCTCGACGGTGACACTGCCGGCCTTGGCGGCCTTGATCTTCTCGACGTCGGCGCCAACGGCGAGCGCGACCTGCGCGATCATCTTGACCAGACCCTGGAACTGCTCGTTGCGGGCGACGAAGTCGGTCTCGGAATTGACCTCGACGACAACGCCCTTGGTGCCCGACGTCAACGCGCCGATCAGGCCCTCCGCCGCGACGCGGCCGGCCTTTTTCGCGGCCTTCGACAGGCCCTTCTTGCGCAGCCAGTCGATCGCCGCCTGCATGTCGCCGTCGTTCTCCGCGAGCGCCTGCTTGCAGTCCATCATGCCCACGCCAGTGGTCTCGCGAAGGTCCTTGACCATCGCCGCTGTGATTGTTGCCATCGTTGCAATCCTTTGCCTGTCAGGGCGACCGCGGCGCGGCCTGTGCCGCCTCGCCGCCGTCTACCATCAGCAATCATGGAAATCGAGAACCGGCGGGCCGAATGGTTCCGGCCAGCGCGCTTGAAGTTATTCCGCTTCCGCGGTCATCGCCTTGGCCTGGGCCACCCAGCCATCGGCGCGAGACGGCAGTCCGACTTCTTCGCCGATCTTGTGGGCGGTGTCGTGGTCGAGTTCGGCCAGCTGCCAGTAGTGGAAGATGCCGAGATCGTTGAACTTCTTCTCGATCGCGCCGGACACGCCGGTGAGCTTCTTGAGATCGTCGGCGGCGCCGCGCGGCCCGGCGAGACCCTGGAAGCCCGCAGGCTGCGGCGCCGTCGGAATTTCCTCGCGCACCGGCTGGGCGGAAGCGCCGATGTCGATCCCGGAATCGCCCTGCGCACGCGAGATGCCGTCAATGGCAGCGCGGGCCACCAGATCGCAATACAGCGCGATGGCGCGGCCGGCGTCGTCATTGCCGGGAATCACATAGGTGATGCCCTTGGGATCGGAGTTGGTATCGACGATCGCGGCGACGGGAATATTCAGCCGCTGGGCTTCCTGGATCGCGATGTCTTCCTTGTTGGTGTCGATCACGAAGATCATGTCGGGCAGTCCGCCCATGTCCTTGATGCCGCCGAGCGAACGGTCGAGTTTGTCGCGCTCGCGCTGCAGCGTCAGCCGCTCCTTCTTGGTATAGGCGTTGGCGTCGCCGGAATTGAGCACCTCCTCGAGGTGCCGCAGCCGCTTGATCGAACCGGAGATCGTCTTCCAGTTGGTCAGCGTGCCGCCGAGCCAGCGCGAATTGACGAAATACTGCGCGGACCGCTTGGCGGCCTCGGCGACACCGTCCTGTGCCTGGCGCTTGGTGCCGACGAACAGGATACGGCCGCCCTTGGCGACGGTATCGCTGACGGCCTGCAGC
>NZ_JADGRI010000212.1 GCF_017881085.1 Bradyrhizobium sp. | reverse complement strand
TGAAGTGCAGCGCGGATACCACCTCGCGCACCGGCAGCTTTGCCACGTCGGCGAGCGCGTGCGGGAATAGGCCGAGCGCCGCCGGGCCGGTCCAGGCCTCTTTCAAGGTGATATCCTCGAGGTGGAAGCGCACCAGCTCGCAAATCCGGGGGCTGCCGTCGACATGCGGAATGATCTTGAGAATGAAATTCGGCGCCTTCATGCCCTTCAGCACCGCGTCGTGGTCGACCGGACGGTGCTTGTAGCCCATGGTGCCGGAGGCGCAGAGCACCGAGCCGTAATGCAGCGTTCCCACCAGCACGTCGCTCTCGACTTCGATCTTCGGCGTGGCGCGCTTCTTGGGAAATCCCCACAGCTCGCGGCCGCCCGCGATCGGCGCATCGTCGTCGAGATACATCGCATGGGTATAGGCGCCCTCCTCGCCGTTGAAGCGCACCGGGATCACCTGTCCGGTTTCGGTGTAATCGCCGAAGCCGGTTGAATCGGGCATCCGTATGAATTCGTATTTGACGATCGCCTCGGTGACTTCGAGCGGCTCCGGCACCACGGCGGCGAGCGCTTCCGGATCGGTGCGATAGGTGATGACGAAATATTCGCGGTTGAAGAACCGGTAAGGTCCCGGCGGAAACGCCGGGTTGGTCAGCGGCATCGAATAAGCGGCTCGCCGGACGTCATCGATCTTCATCGTCAGCCTCATCTGTCGTTGGCGCTGGCGCGCGATGAGGGATTATGCGGTAGCGGCTCGATGCAGGCGAGGCCGTAGAATCGGCAACGCGGATCACATCGCGGCGAGGGACGGTCATGGCGCCGTCATATCGCCTCGGCTTGCGCTGGCGCCCGCCCGGAACGACGGTGCTATTTGGGCTGGATCGGCGGCGCGGTTTTCTCCGCCGGAGCGGGCGGCAGTGCCGGGGTGGCGCCTTCCTTCTGCGCCTCGGCGTCCGGACGGGCAGGCTGCGGTGCAATCTCGGCCGGCCGCGCGCCGGTCGTCGCCGGCTCGGCGGGCGCAGACGGTTTGGTTTCCGCGCCCGGCGTCGACTGCAAGGGCTGGGTCGCCTGAGCCATCTGGGGGTTTCCGGCCCTGATCTGGGCCAGCGAAAGGCCCGTTACAACCAGCCCTGCTGCCACCATTAGGCCGGCGAGCAGCAGGTTCTTCCCTAGACTGCGTTTGCTGTCGTCCGCTGACATGTTGTTCACCGCCCTTTGTTGCGGGATCAACGGACGCGGAAGGGCATTGTTCCCCAGGCAAATGGGCAACGAAGCCGCTAGAGCTCCAGCAGCCCCGCGTCGCCGTCTTCCGCGGCGAAGGCGAGCAGGGTGCCTTTGCTGTTCCACGCCAGCCCCGCGACCTGGGCGCCGCCGTTCTTGCGTACCAGGATTTCCGCGCCGTCGGCGATCCGCACCATCAGGATGGTGCCGTCGCTGTAGCCGGCCGCAAGAATATCCTGCTTCGGATGGCAGGCGACCGCGGAGACGCGCGCCTGCAGCGGCGCAAGCATCGCGGGCTCCTTGCCCATCGGGCCGTCCTTGCTGCCGAACGGCCACAGGATCACGGTGTCGGCGCCCGAGGTCGCCAGCGCCTTGCCGCCGGCGCTCCACGACATCGACCGGACGCGGCCGGGATAGCCGGTCATGCGCATGTGCCTGCTATCTGCGAGCCGCCAGCCATGCAGCGCCGGCTCGTGCATCGCGGTGACGAGAAACTTGTTGTCGGGGCTGAAGGTGACGGCCAGATGCGAGCCGGCCCATTCCAGCACCTCGGCGGTGGCGACCATGTTGGGAAACCACAAGGTCACGCCGTTATAATGCGCGATCGCCAGCCGCAGGCCTTTTGGGGCGAACGCCAGCCCGCCGACAGTGGAGGGCACGTCGAACGACTTTTCCTCGCCTCTGCCGCTGCGGACAAAGGCGGTCTTGCCGACCGACCAGGCGAAGGCACCGTCCGGATGCAGCGCGACATTGTCGATCCAGCGCCGTTTTGCGTCCGTGGCAAGCAGCGTCACCTCACCCTTGGCGTCGAGCGAAACCAGCCTGCCGTCATCGCCGCCCATGACGAGCCGCGCGCCGTCGGAAGCCGCGCACAGGATGCCGCCGCCATGGACGGCGGCGGGCGTCACCTCGCCCTGCCCGCTCACCAGGAAGACGTTTTCCTCGGCGCCGACAAAGGCCGCGTTCTCGCCGAGAAAGTGCGCGGCGATGACGGGCGCGCCGATCCGGACCGGGCGCACCCGATCGGTGACCGACGCGATGGAGGCGGAATTTTCGCCCGGATCGAACTGTGTCATCACGTGGTGATACAGCGCTCGAAGCCGTCCCGGATGATCTGCTCAGGCAATTCGCGGCCGATGAAGACCAGGCGGCTTTCGCGCGGCTCGCCCTCCTTCCAGGCGCGCTGGTGATCGCCTTCCAGCATCATGTGCACGCCCTGGAAGACGTAGCGGTCGTCGTCGTCGCTAAAGGCCAGGATGCCCTTCGAGCGCAAAATCTTCTGGCCCTCGCTGGCGACCAGGTTCTGCAGCCAGGGCATGAATTTGGTGGCGTCGAGCGGCTTGTCCGACCGCAGCGACAGCGATTGCATGTCCTCGTCGTGATAATGCTTCAGGCCGTGGCCGTGGTCATGATCGTGATGATGGTGGTCATGGTCGTGGTGATGATCGTGGTCGTCGCCGACCTCGAGAAATTCCGGCTCCAGCTCGAGGATGCGGTCGAGATCGAAAGCGCCGCGCTCCAGCACGTCGGACAGCGCCACCCGGCAGCGCTCGGTGCGGTGCAGCTTGGCGTAGGGATTGATGGCGCGGATCCGCGCCTCGACCTCGGCGAGTTCGGCCTTGCTCACGAGATCGGTCTTGTTGAGCACGATGACGTCGGCGAACGCGATCTGGTTCTTGGCCTCGGGGGCGTCCTTCAGGCGGTCGCTGAGCCATTTCGCATCGGCCACCGTCACCACCGCGTCGAGTCGCGCGTTCTTCTGCACGTCCTCATCGACGAAGAAGGTCTGCGCCACCGGCGCCGGATCGGCCAAACCCGTGGTCTCGACGATGATGGCGTCGAACTTGCCCTTGCGCTTCATCAGGCCTTCGAGGATGCGCACGAGATCGCCGCGCACGGTACAGCACACGCAGCCATTGTTCATCTCGAAGACTTCTTCGTCGGCGCCGATGATCAAATCATTGTCGATGCCGATCTCGCCGAATTCATTGACGATCACGGCGTATTTCTTGCCGTGGTTTTCCGACAGGATCCGGTTGAGAAGGGTGGTCTTGCCGGCGCCGAGATAGCCTGTCAGCACGGTCACGGGAATTTTCTGGGAGGTCAATTCGGACATAATATCTCCGCAAGCGGTAATTGGTGAGCCACGCCGGCAACAGGGAGGGCCCCTGCCCTAATCGGCCAGCGCGCTGGTCAGGGCCTTTATATTGTGCCTGACCAGTTCAATGTAAGTGGGGGCATAGCCCTTTTCGCCCGTCAAACTGTCGGAGTAAAGCGTGCCGCCGACCCGGGCGCCGGTCTCGGCCGATATCCGCCGGATCAGCCTGTCATCGCTGATATTTTCAAGAAAAACCGCCGGAATTTTTTCCGTTTTGATCTGGGTGATGATACCGGCAATGTCGCGCGCGCTGGCCTCGGATTCGGTGGAAACGCCCCGGGGCGCGATGAACGCGATGCCATAGGCGGCCGCAAAATAGCCGAAGGAAGCGTGGGTCGAGATCACCTTGCGGCGGCTGGGCGGGATTCTTGCCACCGCCTCGCGCACCTCGCGGTCGAGCCCGTCGAGTTTTGTCGAATAGGTCTTGGCATTTTCGCGAAAGACCTCGGTGTCGGCGGGGGCGGCGGCGACTAACGCATCGCGGATATTGGTCACATAGATCTTCGCGTTGGCCACCGATTGCCAGGCATGCGGATCGGCATCGGAGCCCGACTTGAGCGGCGCGATGCCTTTGGTCGCGGTGATGATCGGCGCCTTGCTGCCGGAAGATTGCAACAGCCGCGGCAGCCAGCCCTCCAGCCCGAGGCCGTTGATCACAAGGAGTTTCGCGTCCGCAATCTTCCTGGCGTCGGCCGGCGCCGGCGTATAGACGTGCACGTCGCCGTCGGGACCGACCAGGGTGATGACATTGACGCGATCGCCGCCGACATTCCTGACGAAATCGCCGAGGATGGAAAAGCTCGCGACGACGTTGACGCGCTCCTGCGCGCGCAGCGGAGCCGTTGACGCCGCGAGCGCCACGCAGATCAGCCAAAGTCGAAACCCCCGCATCGCGCCTTCCGTTACGCTTCGAGGTGGCGGCCGGGAAACATCTGCCGGACCAGGCCGCCGACGCTGCCGAACAGGACCGAGCCGGCATAGAGCGCCGCCGCCACCAGAATGATCGCCGGGCCCGACGGCACCTTGGTCTGAAACGACAGCACGAGGCCGGCATAGCCCGACACGATCGCGCTTACGACCGCGATGCAGATCATGCCGGTGATGTCGCGCGACCAGAACCGCGCGATGCCGGCGGGCAGGATCATCAGCCCCACCGCGAGCAAGGTGCCGAGCGCCTGAAAGCCGTTGACGAGGTTGATGACGACCAACGCGAGAAACAAGAGATGCGATGGCGCGCCGGCGCGGCTCACCGTGCGCAGGAAAACCGGATCGACGCTCTCGATCACCAGCGGGCGAAAGATCACCGCCAGCACCAGCAGCGTGATGGTGGCGTTGGAAGCGATCACCAGCAGGGTCGGATCGTCCATCGCCAGGATATTGCCGAACAGGACATGCAGCAGATCGATATTGGTGCCCTTGATCGAAACGATCGTCACGCCGAGCGCCAGCGACACCAGATAGAAGGTCGCGAGGGAAGCATCCTCCTTCATTTCCGTCGAGCGCGCCACCGCGCCGGCGAGGATCGCCACCGCAAAGCCCGCGATCAGTCCGCCCGTCGTCATCGCGAACAGATTGAGGCCGGACAGCAGGAAGCCGATCGCCGCACCCGGTAGAATCGCATGCGCCATGGCGTCGCCGACCAGGCTCATGCGCCGCAGCATCAGAAAGACCCCGATCGGCGCGCCGCCCAGCGCCAGCGCGATCACCGCCGCCAGCGCCCGGCGCATGAATTCGAAGTCGGTAAAGGGCGCGATCAGCGCATCGTACAGCATCAAGCGGCCCGTGACGGCAGATCGTCGACCGCGCAGGCGGCGGCGCTCTCGTCGAACGCCTCGCACATGCGGCGGGCTTCCAGCAGGTTTTCGGCGGTCAACACGTCGGCGGTCGAGCCCCAGGCGACCGGCCCGCGCGCCAGCAACAGGGTTTCGGGGAAATGGCTGCGTACCAATTCCATGTCGTGCAGCGCCGCCAGCACGGTGCGCTTCTCGGCGTGCCAGCGCTTGACCAGATCGAGCAGATCGGCCGAGGTCTTGGCGTCGATGGCGTTGAAGGGCTCGTCCAGCACGATCAGCCGCGCATCCTGCAACAACACGCGCGCGAACAGCATGCGCTGCATCTGCCCGCCGGACAGCGTGCCGATGGGACGATTTTCAAATCCGTTGAGGCCGACGGCTGCGAGCGCATGCGCGATCCTGTCGCGCGCTTCCCTGCCCATGCCGCCGAAAAAGCCGGTCGAGCGCCAAAGCCCGGTGCCGACGAAATCGTACACCGAGATCGGAAAGCTGCGGTCGATATCCACGGTCTGCGGCAGATAGGCGACATCCTTGACGTCGAGTCCGCCGGTCTGAATCGAGCCCGCCAGCGGCTTGAGAATGCCGACCAGCCCCCGAAACAGCGTGGACTTGCCGGCGCCGTTGGGACCGATCACCGCGAGCAGCGCGCCGGAGGCGACTTCGCCGTCGAGATGATGCACCGCCGGATGCCGGTCGTAGCCCAAGGTGACGTCGCGAAATTCGATTTGCGCGGTCATGCTCACCTCATCGAAAGCCACACGACCGCCCACATCGCGGCGCTGACCGCGACGGCCGCAGCGAGCCGGGACACCACCGTCATGCGCAGGATCGACCAGGGTGCTGCTTGCGCCGGATGCGGCGACGCCGGTCCGTGGCTGTGGACGGGCACATGCCCGTGGGCATGGTCATGGCTATGGAGGTGGGAACCGGACATGCAAAAATGTTATATTATAACATTACGCCTGTCCACCGAGGCGGGTTCTCCCGATTTCGAAGGCTCAAGGCTTCCCGATCGCCATCGCGATGGCGGCGGCCAGAAACGGGAACGGCAGCGACACCGCCGCGCGGAACCAGACGAAGCGGGCCGGCATGAACGGAATTTCCCACAGCAACAGCCGCTGAAAGGCGAACAGCGCCCAGGCGATCACATAGGCGATCACCTGCGGCGGGCCGCCGCCGGCCTTCAGCGCCACCGCGCCGATGGAAAAGCCGATCACCGGTCCGCCCGGCGTTGCGGCCCCGGCGATGGTGGCGGTGAGGACGCCGAGCCAGCCGGAATCCGACCCCAGCCAGCCGGTGATGATCTCCTGCGGAATGATGGCGGCGATATAGCCCGAGCCGATCACGCCGAGCGCGATGCGCGGCACGATATTGATGAAGTCCATGGTGCCTTCACGCAGCGACGTCGTCAGCACCGTCGGGCCGCGCCGGAAAGCGATAAACCCGACCGCGGCCACCGACCCCCACAGCATGATATCGATGACGAGCGCGGCGCTCATTCCGGCGCGCCCTTCGGATAGATCCGGACAAAGACGAAGCGGCCGAGCGCACCGGCCAGCACCGGCAGCGGCAGCGAGATCACGATCCGCCACAGCGTGAAGTCGGTGCCCATGATCGGCAATTCCCAGGCGATCGCCCGGCCGTAGCCGATCAAGGTCCAGCTCACGACCATGGCGATGGTGGCGCCGAAATCGGCGCCGACCGCGAGCAGCGCGCTCGCCACCGGATAGGCGGTAAACGGCCCGCCGGGCAGGATCGCCCCGAACGCCGCCCCGATCAGCAGCCCCTTCAGCCCCGATTTGGGCCCGAGCGACCGCGACACTTTCTCATGCGGCAGAATCTCGGCGATGAACGCGCCGAGCAGGCAGCCCGCCAGCACGCGCGGCAGGATGCCGCCGAACAGCGCGAGATCGCGGGTCAGGATTTCGGTGACGCCGGCGATGCCGTCGCGCCGCCACACCAGGGTCGCGCTGACCGCGACCAGCGCGCCGATCACGATCATCGACCAGCCGATCGGTTTGCGGATGTGTCCGGGACGCGGCTCGGCGTCCGCGGCGTCGTCGGCGGGCGCCGGATCTTTCAGGGGAAGTTCTGACAAGGCAATGGGTCTGGCGCGCGTGGTGGGGCTGACCCTGCTTAGTCTCGCCGGATAGTCGATGCAAACGGAAGCGCGACAAAATCCATGCGCGGCTCAGGGAGGCCCATGCGGGATTGGTGGCTTTTGTCTTGACGCGTTTTCTTCACGCGAACCGGCATCCACTTCGCTCGAAAACGCTACGTGAAGTGGCGAACCAGCCCGAGACCGGCGAACAGGCCGGCGATCGAGAGCGCCACCGATCCCACCACGTAAAGCGCGGCCAGCCCAAACTCGCCCCGCTCGTAGAGCAGCGCGGTGTCGAGCGAGAACGCCGAGAAGGTTGTGTAGCCGCCGAGAATGCCGGTCATCAGGAACAGCCGCCCGTGCTGGCTCGCTTCGCCCTTGAAGGCGAGATAGCCCGCGATCAGGCCCATGACGATCGAGCCCGAAACGTTGATGAAGAAGGTGTGGTAGGGAAAGCCGGTCCCGAACGCGCGCGTGAAGACCATGTTGATGGTGTGTCGCAGCGACGCGCCAAGCCCGCCGCCGATGAAAACCAGAAGATAGCTCATCTGAAGCTTTTCCCTTGAGAAAAGGACCACCGGCAACGCGGTTGTGCCGCAAGCGCGCGATCCCCGCAAGGATCGCCCCAACAATAAAGGGCGGCAGCTCGATGCCACCGCCCCTGATTTCGTATTTCGAAAAGCCTCAGACTTTCGAGAACAGCTGGTCGACATACTCCCAATTGATCAGGTGATCGCAGAACGCCTTCAGATAGTCCGGACGGCGGTTGCGATAGTCGATGTAGTAGGAGTGTTCCCAGACGTCGCAGCCGAGGATCGGCGTGCCGCCATGCACCAGCGGGCTTTCGCCGTTGGCCGTCTTGGTGATTTCCAGCTTGCCGTTCTTCACCGTCAGCCAGCACCAGCCCGAGCCGAACTGGCCGACGCCGGCGGCGGCGAAATCAGTCTTGAATTTCTCGAGGCCGCCGAGGTCCTCGGTGATCTTCTTTTCCAGGCGGCTGGGCAGCTTGCTGCCGCCGCCATTGGGCTTCATCCAGTTCCAGAAGTGCAGGTGGTTGTAGTGCTGGCCTGCATTGTTGAAGACCGCGGGATTCTTTCCGAACGAGGCCTTCACGATCTCCTCGAGGGATTTGCCCTCGAATTCGGTCCCCTTGATCGCGTTGTTTCCGTTGGTCACGTAAGCCTGGTGATGCTTGTCGTGATGATATTCCAGCGTTTCCTTGGACATATGCGGCGCAAGGGCGTCATAGGCATAGGGAAGGTTGGGAAGCGTAAAGGTCATGGGGTGCTGTCCGACAATGATGGGAGGACTGAGTTCAGTAGAATTGGCTTAACGGGAACCCTTATAGAAGGTTCCATCGATGTTAAACACCGCAATTTGGGAAAACGTCGGGCCTGGGGTATGCGCCGGGCGCGCGATATGAGGATAAAATGAGCATCGAAATCGACATCCTGAACGGAGACGAGTCCTGGCCGATGGCCGAACCGCTGTTCAACGCGGTCTGGCCACCGGAACTCGTCAAGACGCTGCCCTGGGCCGACATCGTTTTTGCCCATGCCGAGTTGCGGGTGCTGGTTCAGAACGAAGCGGACGATGTCGTCTGCCACGTCGGCATCTACCGCCGCGAGGTCAAATGGAATGGGCGCAAGATGCGGGCCGGCGGCATCGGCGGCGTGCTGACCCGCAAGGACAGCCGGCGCAAGGGATACGCCAGCGTGGCGCTCAACGCCGCCATTCAAACCCTGAAGGATGAAGGCTCGACCGATTTCGCGCTGTTGTTCTGCGAACCGCACAACGCGCCGTTCTACATGGGGCGCGGCTTCAAGCCGTTCGACGGCGAGATCTGGTGCGAACAGCCGCAGGGGCGCGTTCGCTTCGAAGCCATCGCGCCCTACGTTCACGAACTCCGGCGTGCGCCGCTGCGGGGCACCATCGATCTGGGCGGCCTGCCCTGGTGATCGCTGCACGTTGATGGGGTGGCCGCCGGCGCAGGCGCGAATTCGCCGATCAAATCAAGATCCGGCGAACGCTGTGCGGAGTTGCGAATATGGCATTGCTCCTCCCGGATTTGCTGTTAAGCAGGCCTGCTTTTTGGGGGACCCGATGGTTTGCAGATTCGGTTTTATCGTAGCGATCCTGGTGACATTGCTGGCCGCGCCAGCCGCCAGGGCGCAGGCCGGTGGCGAGGCGGGCGGTATCTGGTTGACCCAGGCGGGCGACGCGAAAGTGCGTGTCAGCAAATGCGGCGGCGGCCTTTGCGGGGTCGTCGTCTGGCTCAAGGACCCCATC
>NZ_JADGRI010000444.1 GCF_017881085.1 Bradyrhizobium sp. | reverse complement strand
AACAAAGAAAAAATATCGCGCCAGGGGCATTCGTCACTCCATCCGACCCCTCGCGCGTACTACAGGGTTTCAGCTGGCAATCATTGATCGATATCAAGCACCAATGAGGTGTCTATTTGTCTTGCGTCTGTACGGTCCCAGACTCAGAAACATATCGATACGCGCACTGGTCGTTCTGCTCAAAATGCCTGCAACGGGTCATTCGCGTCGTCCTGACCGTTCGCCCGTCACTTCCGGTCTACCCCGACGAACGGACATCGTCGGAGCCGGTAGGCATGTCTCAAACGTGGTCATCAACGGACGTTTGTCAAAGCGGCGTTAGTGTCCCATCGGCTTGCGCAGACGGGCCTCATAGCGATCCGCCAGCGCACCGAGAGCGCTGACCGTATCTCCGCTGAAGGACGAACCGTGCATCAAAGCGAGCGTTCTCGGCTTCGTCTCAATGAGCTTCCGAATATTGGGAGCGGTTGTGGGCCCCAATCTGGTCAATGCCCAAAAATCCTCTGCCTTCATGGCGGGTCCGACGATATCGTTTTCGGTTAAGGGCGGACCGCCACCACGTCTCGTAAAAAGGTCGCGGCAAAGGAGCGTAGCCGTCGTCTCTTCATGCATGACGCCGGCATCCGAGCCGTGCGGGACGTGTGGCGTATCAATGCAGCGAAACCGCTTGCCTCCAATATCGACAACCTCGTTATCGACGAGCACACGCGGCGGACGATCTGCCATATCCGCAATCGACACCCTGCAATCAACTGCGCCGGCCTCAGCTCGGCGTGACGGGAAGCGGCGAGCTGCGGAAGTCCGCCAATCGCACTGGATTTATGGTTTCACGCCTAGCCTTCGGAGCCCGTGCGCTTGACAATGCCGGAGCCGGGCTGCAGCGCCGCCGGGCGCCGCTCGGTGGAGGCGGCGCGCGCGCGATTGCGTTCGTCTTCGTAGAGCCCAGACCGGAATTTGGCGCGAGTGGCCGCCATCGTCGAGCCGCGCCACGCGGCCAGCATGACCAAAGCGGATCGTTCGCTCAACCGGTCGTATAGCCGCGCCAGCCGGTAGACGGTGTGCACCGAGGATCCCATTTCCGGCTTGAGAAACAGCAACACGCGCTGAAACACCGCGCTCGGCATGTCCATCGCCCTGGCGGCGCAGGCCAGCGGCTCGCCGCCGGGATCGTTGACCACCTGCGTGGCGACCCGCCACGGCAATATCAGCGTCTCGCCGAGCTCCAGGGTGAAGTTCTCGACGTCCTCGGCGAAGGCGGCCATCTCCAGCGTCTCGACGGCGCGTTTGGCGCGCGCGGCGGGAATCCGCGCCGCGGCGCGCAAGGGGGTTTCCTGCAGATTATGCAAGATCAACGCGCGTTCGCTGGCGCTGGCCCGGGAAAACATCTCGTTGATTTCGGCGGCGTCCTTTGGCTGCATCGCCAGGTTGGATGCCAGACGCAGTTCCGCCTCGCTCGGCCGTCTCGCCGGCGGCGCCGCGGACGGGACGCTGACGGGAATTTCGCGGGCGGGCGACACGCCGGAATCGGAACCGGCCGGCTTGACCCCGAGCTTCCTCAGCACTTCGGCCGGGGTGCCCGGATAGATCGCAAGCCGCGCCCGGACGGCGGCGCGCGTCGCGTCGTCGACCTCGTCGATCAGGCGGGAAGTCAGCTCGATGAACTGCCGCTCTTCGTCGGCGCTGTGCGCGTTGGCCTGAACATAGAGATCGGTCAGCACCCGCAGCAAAGTGGGTCTGATATCGACGCCCTCGCGGCGGGAGAGCGTCATCAACCCGTCGAAGCCCGGAAAAAATGCAGGTTTGGTCATGTCAGGGTACGCGACTGAGTCATTCTTGGCCCAAGCCTACCTGGGTTGCTTTAACAGCTCGTTAAGGAAAACAATCCGTGAAACACGGGCGGCGTATTCAAGGCGATCTGTGCCGCAACGGGCCACGCCGCGGCTGGAGTGAAATCGGAGCCCACGCCGGCAAATTAAGATGCTGTTAACCACGTCCTGATCTTAATGATGGCATGTCGCTGGCCGGATCGTGCCTGGGCGGCAAGCAGAGAGACGAGTTAGACATGGGCACCATCATTGAATTTCCGGCGGATGCGGCATCGCGGCGGCCGGGCTCAACCATGGATGGCGCGCCTCGCGAAGGCATGGGAACCATCCTGATCCTCCCGGTGATCCGGATCGAACGCGAATCCGACGAAACCAGCGGCGGCCGCGGACCGGAAGAAGGTACGGCCCCGGGCCGCCGTCGCCGCCGCCGCTGATTTTTAGGACATTTCGACATGCCGGCGACGCGCTTTCCGATCCGGACAAGCCGGCCGAGCCGACGCTCATCGCCGGCGCTCGCGCTTCTTTTCGTCAGTGCCGCGCTCGGCGGCTGCAGCGGCGGCGATTTCGGCCGCACCCGCCAGGATTTTCTCAACGACGACATGCATCGCTGGATCGGCGGCGAGGTGACGGGAAGCGTCGGGCTCAAGGCCTCGCAATTCCAGCTCACCGACAATGAGCGGCAGCTGCGCGATTTGGCTTATCCCCTGATCGAGCCGCCGCATTCGCGTCCCGCCTGGAGGACCGTGTTCGGCGACTACCAGCCGCTGCCGTCGCCCTGGCGGCAACAGGTGGTATTCGACCGCACCGCCTATGGACGTACCCTGATCGACGAGCCGCACCGCTCGCATTCGTCGCGCTATGCGCAGCTTACCGACGACGTGCGCGACGACATCACCCGGTTCGAGCCGTTCTTCGCCGCCGCGGTGCGCGTGATCGATCTCGACAAGAAGCGCGACGCCGCGCTTGCGCATATTTCCGAATTGTCGCCGCGCGAACGCGCCGACGCGGTCGCCCGCATGCAGGAGAACAGCCTGATCGTGCAATGGGTGCAGCAATGCCTGGAGCGGCGGATCTCGTCCTATCGCTGGGCGCTGGAACGGCTGGTGCTGCAGGCCCCGGATGGTCTGGCGGCCGACGCCGACCGGCTGATCGGCGAACTCGCCGCGCAGACCGCCAACCCGCCAGTCGCGGCGCAGCCCGTGATGGGACAGGCGCTGAGCGTGCGCGGCTGACGTAAAGCGCGCCCTCGGGGACTTGTGCGCAAAACCTAATTTGTCGAGCCGGATCAAAGTGATTTGGGTCGTCCAGTCCCCTTTGTAAAAATATTCCTGTTTCCGTTCGTCCCAAATCACTTCATGTCCTCCGCCGTCCCACCCCACAGAGGGGCGTATCGCGATCGTCACGGACGCGGGGCGGGATGCGGTGGACGCAAGCGGTGCTTCTGACGAGAGCGCTTGTCTTGCGGACGGAGAAGTCGTGTGGTCCTGACGCCTCGACGCTGGCGTCAAGTTCGCGGAGCAAACTCCGCGGGCGACGGTGACAAAAAAGCCCGATCGCCGAGGAGAGCGCGAAGGAAACCGTTAAAACCATTGCGTGCGGGGATGCCGGGTGATTTCCGGTGCGACCGCTGT
>NZ_JADGRI010000443.1 GCF_017881085.1 Bradyrhizobium sp. | reverse complement strand
TCCGTAAGGACGGCACTCCAATCGATCCAGGCCCATGGTGGGCCGCAAATGAAGGCGAAAAGGTTCGCGGATGATGCGCAAGACTTCAGTAATTCTCCTTAGCGCCGCTACCGGCGCGGCACTGACGCTGTTCGTGACCCAGCCTCGCTCCATGCTGATGGGATCGAGCGCACGCGCGGCGACCTCGGACACCTATCGCCAGCTCAATCTGTTCGGCGACGTGTTCGAGCGGGTCCGTAGCGACTACGTCGAGAAACCCGACGACTCCAAGCTGGTCGAATCCGCCATCAGCGGCATGCTGACCGGCCTCGATCCGCATTCGAGCTACATGGACGCCAAGAGCTTCCGCGACATGCAGGTGCAGACCCGCGGCGAATTCGGCGGCCTCGGCATCGAGGTCACGATGGAAGACGGCCTGATCAAGGTGGTCTCGCCGATCGACGACACGCCGGCATCCAAGGCCGGCATCATGGCCAATGACATCATCACCAATCTCGACGACGAAGCCGTGCAGGGTCTCACCCTCAACCAGGCCGTCGAAAAGATGCGCGGTCCGGTCAACACCAAGATCAAGCTGAAGATCATCCGCAAGGGCCAGGACAACCCGATCGACGTCACGCTGGTGCGCGACAACATCCGCGTCCGCTCGGTGCGCGCGCATGTCGAGGCCGACGATATCGGCTATATCCGCATCACCACCTTCAACGAGCAGACCACCGAGGGCCTGAAGAGGGAAGTCGCCAACCTGCAGAACCAGATCGGCGACAAGCTGAAGGGCTTCGTCATCGACCTCAGAAACAATCCTGGCGGCTTGCTGGAAGAAGCGGTCACGGTTTCCGATAGCTTCCTCGAGCGCGGCGAGATCGTCTCCACCCGCGGCCGCAACGCCGAGGAAACCCAGCGCCGCGCCGCGCATCCGGGCGATCTGACCAAGGGCAAGCCGGTGATCGTTCTGATCAATGGCGGCTCGGCATCGGCTTCCGAGATCGTCGCCGGTGCGCTGCAGGACCACAAGCGTGCGACGCTGGTCGGCACACGCTCGTTCGGCAAGGGCTCGGTGCAGACCATCATCCCGCTCGGAAGCGGCAACGGCGCGCTGCGGCTCACCACCGCGCGCTACTACACGCCGTCGGGCAAGTCGATCCAGGCCAAGGGTATCGTTCCCGACATCGAGGTGGTGCAGGACGTGCCGGAAGAGCTGAAGTCGCGCACCGACACCAAGGGTGAAGCCTCGCTGCGTGGGCATTTGAAATCCGACGGGGACGAAAAGACCGGTTCACAATCCTACGTGCCGCCGGACGCCAAGGACGACAAGGCGCTGAAGATGGCGGACGATCTCCTGCACGGCGTCAAGGTCAATGCGACCGCGCCGACGACCGCCGACAAGACCGCGACCGACAAGCCTGCCAACAAGGCGGCCAACTGATCCGGCTGCGGCTCACCCGCTTTTGCGAAAGGGCGGCCCTCGGGCCGCCCTTTTTGCTGGGTGGTCCTGAGGCGCCACATCTTCTTTTGACGCGTCTTCCTCACGGGAACCGGTATCCGCTTCGGTTCAAAACGCGATAGGAACACCCGAAAGACGTATTTGTGCGGCCTCCGGTGGTCGTGGATCTGCCTCGGGCTTGTCCCGCCGTGGTATCGTCGGCCGGTTGATTCGGGAAAGGTCCATGGCAGAGACGGCCGACGATCTGAGCACACCGCTTGGGCAGACGACACCGGGTCGAAAGCGCCGCTATCGGCTGCCGTTTACCGGGGTCCAGCTGCTCGCGGTGCTGCTGGGCCTGTTGCTGGTGACCTTCCTGGGCTTCGCCATCTTCAACGACAATCCGCTCGGCGGCGAGCCGATCGCCCGCGTCGCCATCGGTCCGCCGAAGCCGGCGGAAGAAAAACAGGCTGCGGCTCCGGTCGCGGCCGGGACCGAACACGGTGCCAGGTCCGAGGCCAAGCACGACACGCCGGGCGAGCAGAAGACCGTCACCATCATCGACGGCTCCAGCGGCACACGCCACGACGTCGTGATCGGCAGCGGCGAAGCCGCGGATAAAGCCGGGGCCGGGGCAGCGACTGCACCCGCCATGATGGCCGGCATCGATCCGCGCCTGTTGGAAAAATCGCGCTACGGCATGATCCCGGTCGTGGCGGACGGCCTGAAGCCCTTCACGGTCTACGCCGCGGAGGCAGACCGCGCCAAGGCCGCCAGGATGCCCGTGGTGTCCATCGTCGTCGGCGGGCTGGGAGTCGGCGCGGCCAAGACCACCGACGCCATCATGAAGCTGCCCCCGGCGGTGACGCTGGCTTTTACCCCTTATGGTTCCGATCCCGGCAAACTGGCCGAGCGGGCGCGCGCGCAGCGGCACGAGATCCTGCTGCAGGTGCCGATGGAGCCGTTCGACTATCCCGACAACGATCCGGGCCCGCAAACCCTGCTAACGACGCTGGCGCCCGAACAAAACCTCGACCGGTTATACTGGCACCTCAGCCGGTTCCAGGGCTATGCCGGGATCGCCAATTTCATGGGCGCGCGCTTCGTGGCCGCCGATGCGGTCATGCAGCCCATCGTCCGCGAGGCCGCCAAGCGCGGGCTCGGCTATCTCGACGACGGCTCGGCGCCGCGCAGCGTCGCTGCTTCGCTGGCCGCTGGCCAGTCGATGCCGTTCGCCAGGGCCGATGTCTCGATCGACGCGGTGCCGACCGCGGCAGAGATCGATCGGGCGCTGGCAAAGCTGGAGGATCTGGCAAAAGAGCGCGGAACCGCGGTGGGTATCGCCTCGGCGCTGCCGATTTCGATCGAGCGGATCGGCGTCTGGATCAAGACGCTCGACAGCCACGGCATCATGCTTGTGCCATTGACAACCGCGATGCTGAAATCAAAATCCAGCTAAATATCAACCGGCTGGCGCGACCCGGGCACTTGGGTCTGGCGTCGGTCCGCCCATATGGCGCGGAGAGGCTCTGACGGAATGGCGCGCTACGAAGACCTGCCCTATCGAACATGCGTCGGCATGATGCTGATCAACCCAGCAGGGCTCGTCTTCATCGGCCGCCGCGTCGGCGGCATCGAGCATGTCGACGATTCTCACGTCTGGCAGATGCCGCAAGGCGGGGTCGATCCCGGTGAGGATACCTGGGAGGCCGCCAAGCGCGAACTCTATGAGGAAACCAGCGTCCGGTCGGTCGAGAAGCTCGGCGAGGTCGCGGACTGGCTGATCTACGACATTCCCCGCACCGTCGCCGGACGCACCTGGAAGGGCCGTTATCGCGGCCAGCGACAGAAATGGTACGCGGTACGCTTCACCGGCCAGGATTCCGAAATCAACGTCGCCAGCCCCGGCGGCGGCCACAAGGCGGAATTCATCAGCTGGCGCTGGGAGCCGATGAGGAATCTCCCCGAGCTGATCGTCCCGTTCAAGCGGCCGGTCTATGAGCGCGTGGTGAAGGAATTTTCCAGGCTCGCGGGCGG
Source organism: Bradyrhizobium sp. (assembly GCF_017881085.1). Classification (GTDB taxonomy): domain Bacteria; phylum Pseudomonadota; class Alphaproteobacteria; order Rhizobiales; family Xanthobacteraceae; genus Bradyrhizobium. The sequence continues at coordinate 10 of NZ_JADGRI010000443.1, read as the reverse complement.
CTGATGCCGG
>NZ_JADGRI010000442.1 GCF_017881085.1 Bradyrhizobium sp. | reverse complement strand
GCGCACGGCGGCAATTCGGTGTTCGCCGGCGTCGGCGAGCGGACCCGCGAGGGCAACGACCTCTATCACGAGTTCATCGAATCCAAGGTCAACGCCGACCCGCACAATCCCGATCCGAACGTAAAATCGAAATGCGCGCTGGTGTTCGGCCAGATGAACGAGCCGCCCGGCGCCCGCATGCGCGTTGCGCTTTCCGGTCTGACCGTCGCCGAGCATTTCCGCGATCAGGGCCAGGACGTGCTGTTCTTCATCGACAACATCTTTCGCTTCACGCAGGCCGGCTCGGAAGTGTCGGCTTTGCTCGGCCGTATTCCCTCGGCCGTGGGTTATCAGCCGACGCTTGCCACCGACATGGGCGCGCTGCAGGAACGCATCACCACCACGCATAAGGGCTCGATCACCTCGGTGCAGGCGATCTACGTGCCGGCCGACGACTTGACCGACCCGGCGCCCGCGACCTCGTTCGCGCATTTGGACGCCACCACGGTGCTGAACCGCGCGATTTCGGAAAAGGGCATCTATCCGGCGGTGGATCCGCTCGACTCGACCTCACGCATGCTGTCGCCGCTGATCGTCGGCGAGGAGCACTACACGACCGCGCGCATGGTTCAGCAGGTGCTGCAGCGCTACAAGTCGCTGCAGGACATCATCGCCATTCTCGGCATGGACGAACTGTCCGAAGAGGACAAGATCGCCGTCGCCCGCGCGCGCAAGATCGAGCGCTTCCTGTCGCAGCCGTTCCACGTCGCCGAAGTCTTCACCGGATCGCCGGGCAAGTTCGTCGAACTCGCCGACACCATCAAGGGTTTCCGCGGGCTGTGCGAAGGCAAGTACGACCATCTTCCCGAAGCGGCCTTCTACATGGTCGGCACCATCGAAGAGGCGGTCGAAAAGGGCAAGAAGCTGGCGGCCGAAGCAGCGTAAATCAACCGGTCGTCATTGCCGGGCAGCAGCGCGAAGCGCGTCTTCTAACCTTGTGACCCGGCAATCCATCACAAGGAAGATTCTTATTGATGGACCCGCGGGTCAAGCCCGCGGGTGACAGCCGAGAGAGCAATTAACATGGCCACTTTCCACTTCGATCTCGTCTCGCCCGAAAAGCTCGCTTTCTCCGGCGAAGTCGATCAGGTCGACGTTCCCGGCGTTGAAGGCGATTTCGGCGTGCTTGCCGGACACGCGCCGATCGTGGCCGCGATCCGTCCGGGCATCCTGACGGTGACGACGGGCGGCACGCACCAGAAGATCATCGTGCTCGGCGGGCTCGCGGAAATGTCCGAGAAGGGTCTGACCGTGCTGGCCGATGTCGCCACCTCGCTCGAGGAATTGGACCACGCGCAGTTCGCCGACAAGATTTCCGAGATGGAAGCCAAGCTCTCCGAAAAGGACGGCTCGGAGCTCGATCGGGAGATCGAGCGGCTCGATCATTTCAAGAGCATCCAGAACCAGCTCAGCAGCACGGCGATGCACTAGCCGGCAGCCGCCGCAAAAGCCCGATAAATTCGGCATCGGCAACGACGCGACCAGCGCCGGAACCCGGTTGCACCCCGGAACTTATGGCGGCATTCTGCCGCCGTAGAGTGTATCCGGGGCTGGCTTCATGAAACGCAAGATCGCAGCGATTTTTGCGGCCGATATTGCCGGTTACTCCAGGCTGGTAGCCGAGGACGAAGAGGAGACGCTGCGGCGTCTCGCCTCCTACCGGGCCGTCACCGACGATTTCATCGCCAAGTCCGGCGGACGCATTTTCAACACCGCCGGCGACGCCGTGCTGGCCGAATTTCCGAGCGCAGTCGAAGCGGTGCGGTGCGCGATCGACATCCAGGAAAGCCTGCGCACGCGCAATATGGCGTATCCGCCGAGCCGCCAGATGAGCTTTCGCATCGGCATCACGATCGGCGACGTGGTCGAACGCGACGGCGACCTGCTCGGCGATGGCGTCAACATCGCGGCAAGGCTCGAGGGGTTGGCCGAAGTCGGTGGCATCTGCGTTTCACGCGCGGTGCATGAACAGGTCGCCAACAAGCTGTCGGTGCAGTTCGCCGATATCGGCGCGCAGGAAGTGAAGAACATTCCAACCCCGGTGCACGCCTACATGGTGGCGATGCGGCGCGAGGACGGAACCTATGCGACGCCGCAACTGAAGAAGCCGCCTGCCGCGCAAGCTGCGGCGGCGCCGAACTGGATGTGGCCCTTGGCGGTGACGGTGGTCTGTGTCGTGGCCATCGGCGTCGCCGGCTTTCTGTATTTTACCAAGCTGGAGATGCCGGGCGGACCCAGGGAGACGGCTTCCGCCGCCAACCCTGCGGCTCCGGCGCCGTTGCCCTCGGCAGCCCCGGTCGCGGTACCCGCAGCGCAGCCACCGACTCCTCTGCCACCGCCGGCGGCGCCGATCGCCTTGGGCGAGAGGTTTGTGGCCGGGACCGTGCCGTTCGTCGGCGATCGCGCCCGGATTGCCTTGGCGAACGAGTACGCGCCCGCGGCCGACTTCAAGGCCTTCGCCCTCAATAATGCGGGCGTCAATGCGTTCGTCGTCGCGCAGCCGAGCGAAGAAGCCGCGAAAAGCGCGGCCGTCGAGCAATGTCAGAAACACGCCGACGCGGTTCAGTCGCCGCGAAAGTGCGAGGTTTACGCTGTTGGCAACATCGTGGTCTCCGTGTATGGCCATCCGCCGCTGCCGCCGACGCCGTGGATCGTGCGCGATCCCTCGATCGAACGGCCGCTCGTCGCCGACGAGGTCCCCCTGCTCCGGGAAGGCCAAAAGCGAAGCGTCGAAGAGAGGTTTATGCGGGGACGCAAGAGCAAGGCGATCGCGGTAGGCCCGGGCGGGCAAATGTTCTTCTTCTTCAATCAGGAAACGCCGGAGGAGGCGGCGCGGCGGTCGCTCGAAAGCTGCGGCGCGGCTGCGGGTGCCGCGTGCAAGATCGTTGCGGTCGATGATGTCTTCGTGGTGCCGGTGCCGACCACCCTCAAGGTCACCGGGTTCTTCCGCCCTGCCGGCAATTCCTCGATCGCGGCGGATGCGCGAGACGATCTGGCGGGCCAACTCGCGGCTGCGCCAGACGGATGGAATGCGGTGGCGGTCGGCGCCGCGGGGCGTCCGGGACTGGCGATCAAGGCGGCGAGCGAACAGAACGCGGTCAGCCAGGCGCTGGGCAATTGCGGCAAGCGCGACAGCGATTGTCATGTCATCGCGATCGGCCCGTTCTCGGTTGGACCGAACTAAAGCGAACTGCCGTTCGCGTACACCGCAAAACGCTGGGCTACCGTCCGATACACCTCACGCCGAAACGGCACCACGAGATCGGCGACACGGTCGAGCCGCTCCCATCGCCACTGGTCGAATTCCGCCGGCTGGCCGTTGCGCGGCGTCAGTGGATCGATTTCATCGTCGGCACCCGTGAAGCGCAGCGCGAACCATTTTTGGCGCTGCCCGCGAAATCTTGCCAGACGGTGCGACGGCTGGACATCGAGCG
>NZ_JADGRI010000211.1 GCF_017881085.1 Bradyrhizobium sp. | reverse complement strand
ACCGCCAGCGCCGAGGAGGTCGCGACCGCCTGATGGATCGGCCGGCCATAGAACGTCATCAGCAGGTTCGAAAACAATCCGCCGCCTATGCCCATCAGCGTGGAGAGCAGCCCGACGAAAAAGCCGTACGCCTTCATGATCGGCCCCCGCGGAAAGACGTCGCCTAATTTCCAGCTCTCGCGCGCCAGCAAGAGGCGCGCCGCCGCCGACCATGCCACCATCACGAACACGATCTTGAACAGCCGCTCCGGCGCGTAGCGCGCGGTCACGCTGCCGGCGATCACGCCTGCCACCACCGGCAGCCACCAGGCCCGGACAATCGCCATATCCACCGCGCCGCGGGCGAAATGGGCGCGAAAGGAGCTGATCGAGGTCGGAATGATGATGGCGAGCGAGGTGCCGATGCATAGCGGCATCCGCACCTCCAGCGGCACGCCTGCCAGCCGGAAGCATTCGTAGAACACCGGGACCAGGATCGCGCCGCCCCCGATGCCGAATACGCCCGCGAGGAAGCCGGACAGCGCCCCGACCGCCACCAGCAGCAGCGCCAGTTGGATCAGCTCGGAGACATTGAGCCCGGCGGTCGCCATCCCGGTTTTTCCCTTATCCCGCGTCGAAACTGCGCGCGTTCATGAATCGTGCTTCAGGTATACCAGCCAGCAGGGGCCAGCGACCTTGTCAATGTGCTCAAATGCAAGGCTCATCTGAAGCTATGAACGTTCATTCGCAAGCAGCCGATTTCGTCGTTGCGCTGGGGGATTCGACTTCGTAAATAGGCACCGTCTCCCGCGATCCCTCCAGGGGTCCCTGCGTGGGCCCGCAACCGTCAAAGCCGCCAATGACCGCCAGGATCGAACGACCGCTTTCGCCGCATCTGCAGACCTATCGCTTCACTCTGACGATGGCGATGTCCATCATCCATCGCATCACCGGTGTTGCGCTGTATTTCGGCACGCTGTTGCTGGCGTGGTGGCTGATCGCCGCGGCGTCCGGGCCGGCCGCCTATTCCAATGTGCAGGCCTTTACCTCGAGCTTCATCGGCCGGCTGATCGTGTTCGGCTACACCTGGGCGCTGATGCATCATCTGCTCAGCGGCGTCAGGCATTTCGTCTGGGACCTCGGCTACGGCTTCAAGGCAAACGAGCGTGAGACGCTGACCTGGGGCGCGCTGATCGGCGGCATTTCGCTCACCGTGCTGTTGTGGATCGCCGCCTACGCGATCGGAGGCGGACGATGAGCACACCGGATTCCCAAGGCGCAAAATCGATGCGCACGCCGCTCGGCCGCGTCCGCAATCTCGGTTCTTCGCATTCCGGCACCTCCGACTTCTGGCGCCAGCGCCTCACCGCGGTGGCGATGGTGTTGTTGATCCTGCCCGTGATCGTGGTTGTCATGATGCTGCTCGGCCGCAATCAGGCCGGCGCCGCGCAGATCCTGGGTTCGCCGCTGGTCGCGATCATCCTCTTGTTGTTCATCGTCGCCAGCATCTGGCACATGAAGATCGGCATGCAGGTGGTGATCGAGGACTACGTGCATGGCGAGATGGTGAAACTCGCCGCCATCATGGCCAACAATTTCTTCTCGGTTGCGGTGGCGCTGGCCTCGATCTACGCCATTCTCAAATTGTCATCTGGAGTGTAGCCCATGGCCGGAGGCGGAAATGGCACGGGGAACGGCGCAAACGGCACCGGAACATTCGCCGGCAACGGACAAGCCTATCCGATCGAGGACCACACCTACGACGTGGTCGTGGTCGGCGCCGGCGGCGCGGGCCTGCGCGCGGTGGTCGGCTGCGGCGAGGCGGGCTTGCGCACCGCCTGCATCACCAAGGTATTTCCGACGCGCTCGCATACGGTAGCGGCGCAAGGCGGCATCTCGGCCGCGCTCGGCAATATGCACGAGGACAACTGGCGCTGGCATATGTACGACACCGTCAAGGGGTCGGACTGGCTCGGCGACCAGGATTCGATCGAATACATGGTGCGCCAGGCGCCGGCGGCGGTCTACGAACTCGAGCACTGGGGCGTGCCGTTCTCGCGCACCGAGGACGGCAGGATCTATCAGCGGCCGTTCGGCGGCATGACGCTCGACTACGGCAAGGGCCAGGCACAGCGCACCTGCGCCGCCGCCGACCGTACCGGCCACGCCATGCTGCACACCATGTACGGCCAGGCGCTGCGTCATTCCGCGGAATTCTTTATCGAATTCTTCGCGATCGACCTCATCATGGACGACCAGGGCACCTGCCGCGGCGTGATCGCGCTCAAGCTCGACGACGGCACGCTGCATCGCTTCCGCGCGCAAACCACCATCCTCGCCACCGGCGGCTATGGCCGCATCTATCATTCCTGCACCGGCGCCCACACCCAGACCGGCGACGGCAGCGCGATGGCGCTGCGCGCGGGCCTGCCCCTGCAGGACATGGAATTCGTGCAGTTCCACCCCACCGGCATTTACGGCGCCGGCTGTCTCGTCACCGAAGGCGCCCGCGGCGAGGGCGGCTATCTCGTCAATTCGGAAGGCGAGCGGTTCATGGAGCGCTATGCGCCTTCCGCCAAGGACCTTGCGTCGCGCGACGTCGTCTCGCGCGCGATGACCATCGAAATCCGCGAGGGCCGCGGCGTCGGCAAGAACAAGGACCACATCTTCCTGCACCTCGATCATCTCGATCCCAAGGTGCTGCACGAGCGGTTGCCGGGCATTTCCGAGTCGGCGAAGATCTTCGCCAATGTCGATGTGACGCGCGAGCCGATCCCGATCGTGCCGACCGCGCATTACAACATGGGCGGTATTCCGACCAACTTCCACGGCGAAGCGCTGACCAAGAAGAACGGCGACGACAATTTCGTGGTGCCTGGCCTGATGGCGGTGGGCGAGGCGGCCTGCGTTTCCGTGCATGGCGCCAACCGTCTCGGCTCCAATTCGCTGATCGATCTCGTGGTGTTCGGCCGCGCCGCTGCGCTGCGCTGCGCGGAGAAGCTGACCCCGAACGGCAAGCAGCCGGACCTGCCCGCGGGTTCCGCCGACAAGGCCCTCGGTCGGCTCGATCGCTATCGCAATGCCTCCGGCGGCACGCCGACGGCGAAGCTGCGCGACAGCATGCAGCATGTGATGCAGAACAATTGCGCGGTGTTCCGCACCGGCGAGGTGCTGAACGAAGGGCACAATCTGATCCACAAGGTTCACAGCGGCATCAGCGACGTCGCGGTGACCGACCGCTCGCTGATCTGGAATTCCGATCTGATCGAGACGCTCGAGTTCGACAACCTGATCGTGCAGGCCGTGACGACGATGGACTCGGCGGTGAACCGCACCGAGAGCCGCGGCGCGCATGCGCGCGAGGATTTCCCGGACCGCGACGACAAGAACTGGATGAAGCACACGCTGGCCTGGATCGACGAAGGCGGCAACACGTCGGTCGATTATCGTCCAGTGCACGACTACACGATGACCAATGACGTGCAGTACATCCCGCCGAAGGCGCGGGTGTACTGAGCGCTATTTGTCATGCGCGGGCTTGACCCGCGCATGACAGAGAGAACCGTAGAGGCAAGACACATGGTTGAATTCGCGCTGCCCAAGAATTCAAGGATCACCGGCGGCAAGGCCTGGCCGAAGCCGGCGGGCGCGACGCAGACGCGCGAATTCAAGGTCTATCGCTGGAATCCGGACGACGGCAAGAATCCGAGCGTCGATACCTATCATGTCGACACCGGCGATTGCGGTCCGATGGTGCTCGACGCGCTGATCTGGATCAAGAACAACGTCGATCCGACGCTGACCTTCCGCCGCTCCTGCCGCGAGGGTGTCTGCGGCTCCTGCGCCATGAATATCGACGGCCAGAACACGCTGGCCTGCACCAAGTCGATGCACGACGTGAAAGAGGGCGCGGTGAAGGTCAATCCGCTGCCGCATCAGCCGGTCGTGAAGGATCTGATCCCGGATCTGACCAATTTCTACGCGCAGTATGCCTCGATCGAACCGTGGCTGAAGACCACCTCGCCGACGCCGCAGAAGGAATGGCGGCAGAGCCATGCGGACCGCGAAAAGCTCGACGGCCTCTATGAATGCATCCTCTGCGCCTGCTGCTCGACCTCGTGCCCGAGCTATTGGTGGAACAGCGACCGCTATCTCGGACCTGCCGCCCTGTTGCAGGCGAACCGCTGGGTCAAGGACAGCCGCGACGAAGCCACCGGCGAGCGGCTCGACAATCTCGAGGACCCGTTCCGGCTCTATCGCTGCCACACCATCCTCAACTGCGCCAAGGCCTGCCCCAAGGGCCTTAATCCCGCCGAGGCGATCGCCGAACTGAAGCTGAAGATGGTCGAGCGCCAGGTCTGACGCCCATCCCGAACCTGGGCTCGCCGGCGTCTTGTCGCTAAACGCGCCCAGCGGGCCATTCCGGTCATGGAACCAAAGGGAACCTTTTGATTTCCCTTCCGTTATCGACCATGTCCAAAGTTTCCTCGACGCAAGGTACCGCTGCCGGCAGCCCACCGATTGTGGAGGTGGTTGCCGAAGCCGGCGACCATATCGAGCCGCCTCCTCCTGAGTTGCTCGAATCCGATCCGGATCTGTCGGCGGAGGAAACCGAACAGGCGCGCAAGGATTACCTGCTGACGCGGTTCTGGATCAGCGCCAAGGGATTTTGGGGCAAGAGCGGCGACCGGCTGGCGTGGATGTTTTCCATCGGCCTCGTGACCCTCATCGTCACCAATGTCGGCTTTCAATACGGCATCAATGTCTGGAATCGCGCGATTTTTGACGCGATCGAGAAGCGCGATTCAATCGCGGTGTTTCATCTGACCGCGGTGTTTTTTCCGCTGGCGATCGGCAGCGTCCTGCTCGGCGTGGCTCAGGTCTTCACGCGCATGGGCATCCAGCGCCGCTGGCGCGCCTGGCTGACCAATTCCGTGGTGTCGCGCTGGTTGACCAATGGCCGCTACTACCAGCTCAACCTCGTCGGCGGGGACCACCAGAACCCGGAGTATCGTATCGCGGAGGATTTGCGGGTCGCGACCGATTCACCGGTGGATTTTGCCGCGGGCGTCACCTCGGCTTTCCTGTCCGCGACGACTTTCATCGCGGTGCTCTGGACCATCGGCGGCGCGCTCACGGTCACGGTCGCGGGATCGACCATCACCATTCCCGGATTCCTGGTGATCGCAGCCGTCCTCTACGCCGCGATCGCCTCGGGTTCGATCATGACGATCGGCCGCGGCTTCGTGCAGGTTTCCGAAGACAAGAACCAGGCCGAGGCCGATTACCGCTACACGCTGACCCGCGTACGCGAGAACGGCGAAAGCATCGCGCTGCTCGGTGGCGAGCAGGAAGAGCGCGACGGCATCGACAAGACCTTCGCAAAGGTGTTGCGCCAGTGGGCGCGGCTCGCAGGCCAGCACATGCGCACCACGCTGGTGTCGCAGGGATCCAGCCTGATCGCGCCGGTGGTCCCGCTACTCTTGTGCGCGCCAAAATTTCTCGACGACAGCATGTCGCTCGGACAGGTGATGCAGGCGGCGTCGGCCTTCACCATCGTGCAGAGCGCGTTTGGATGGCTGGTCGACAATTATCCGCGGCTCGCCGACTGGAACGCCTGCGCCAGGCGAATCGCCTCCCTGATGATGTCGCTCGACGGGCTGGAGCGCGCCGAGCTCGGCGACGGGATCGGCCGTATTCATCGCGGTGAGACCGAAGGCGACGCCATTCTCAGCCTGAACGATCTTACGGTGACGCTTGACGACGGCACCGCCGTGGTCGGCGAGGCCGAGGTCGTGATCGAAGCAGGCGAACGCCTCCTGGTGGCCGGCGAATCCGGCACCGGCAAGAGCACGCTGGTGCGTGCGATCGCGGGGCTGTGGCCATGGGGCGGCGGCAGCGTGAATTTCCATCCCGACCGGCGCCTGTTCATGCTGCCGCAAAAGCCCTACGTGCCGTCGGGCACGCTGCGCCGCGCGGTGGCCTATCCGGGCGCCGCCGAAGACTGGACCATTGAGGAGATCGGCCAAGCGCTCGACAAGGTCGGCCTCGGTCATCTCAAGGACAAGATCGAGGACGACGCGCCGTGGGACCAGACGCTGTCGGGCGGTGAAAAGCAGCGGCTCGCCTTCGCGCGGCTGTTCCTGCACAATCCCGACATTATCGTGCTCGATGAGGCGACCTCGGCACTGGATGCGAAGAGCCAGGACAAGATGATGGAGCTGATGACCAAGGAGCTGCCCAGGGCCACCGTGGTCAGCGTCGCCCACCGCGCCGAACTGGAGGCCTTCCATAGCCGCAAAATCGTGCTGGAACGGCGCAAGGGCGGCGCGAAACTCGTCAGCGACATCGATCTCGTTCCGCGCAAGGGCAAGCGCCGTCTGCTCGGCCGCTTCCTGCGCCACCGCAAGGCGGCGAAGACGGCGGCTTGATCCGGTCGTCACGTCGCGACCAGAGTCGCGGCAGGCAGAGTGCCGTTGGAACGGCGCGTAAAACCGGCTATGCCTGCGCCAGGTTTTCGACGAGGATCTCTTGACACCACCAGCCCCTTCCCGCCGCATCGCCGCGGCCAACGATCCGGCGGCGCCGCCGTTCGGCGCTTTCGCGCCGACGCGCGCGCAAGGCGCGATCATTTCGCTGGCGCAACGCTCGAAGCTGAAGCGCGGCGCGTTTCGCCCGATGCTGTCGCGGCTGGTCAATTTGCTGCGCGCCGGTCCGGTCGACGTGACCTATCAGGGCGCGTCGTTCCGGTTCTATCATCAGACCAGCGCCACCGAACGCGGCGCGCTGTTCAATCCCGATTATAATCTCGAAGAGCTGGATTTTCTGCGGGCGCATACGCCGGTCGGCGGCGTGTTCGTCGATGTCGGCGCCAATGTCGGGACCTACGCCATGGTGCTGGCGCGCCGCGTCGGCGTGAGCGGGACCGTGATCGCGGTCGAACCGCATCCGGTCACCCATGCCCGGCTTGCGTTCAACCGCACCGCCTCCGGTTTCACCCAGGTCCGGCTGGTCGCCGCCGCCGCCGGCCCCGCCGACGGCGAGCTGATGATCGAGACCGACGGCGACAATCTCGGCGCCAGCCACATCGTTTCGGACAAAACCGCGGGCCACGCCATCCGGGTGCCGTCTTTCCGGCTGGAGCGCATTCTCGGCGATGCCGGCGTGACCCACGTCGATGCGCTCAAGATCGATGTCGAGGGATTTGAAGACCGCGTCCTGACCGGCTTCTTCAGGGATGCGCCGCAACGCCTGTGGCCGAAGGCAGTGGTGATCGAACACCTGTCGCGCAACCAATGGCAGGACGACTGCATCGCCGACATGCTTGCGCGCGGTTATGCCGAGATGGGCCGGAACCGCAGCAACACGCTGTTGCTGCGCGGCTGAACGTTTGTCCCTATTTGGCGGTACAGCAGGAACTTCATTCCTCGGGCCAGCGGAGATTTTGATGATCGACCATCTCGGCTTTCCGGTTTCCGACTACGAGCGCGCCAAGACGTTCTATACGAAAGCGCTGGCGCCGCTCGACTACAGCATCGTCATGGAAGTGACGCAAGAGCAGACCGGGCACGATCCGGCCGCCGGCTTTGGCGCCGACGGCAAGCCGGATTTCTGGATCGGCGGCGAAGGTGCCTTGAACAAGCCGCTGCATGTCGCGATCGCGGCCAGGGATCGCGCCACGGTCGACGCCTTCTACAAGGCGGCCATCGCCGCCGGCGGGCGCGACAACGGCGCGCCCGGAATTCGCGCTCACTATCATCCTAATTATTACGGCGCCTTCGTGCTCGATCCCGACGGCCACAATATCGAGGCGGTGTGTCACACGCCGGAATGAACGGTTCCGATCCATCCGAGACGGGGAACATCGCCCGATCGGGGCCGTTATCGCTCCGGCAGAAACGGAGCGAAACATGGCCAACGACAACAATGACATCCAGCGCGTCTGGGACCTCATGAAGAAGATCGGCTTTGCGATGCTGGTCACCCGCGACGGCGACAAGTTGCGCGCCCGGCCGATGAGCGCTTATCTCGATCGCGACCAGAATGCGATTCTGTTCCTCACCGACGCGCGGCGCCACAAGGACGAGGAAATCGCCAGGGAGCCGCATGTCAATTTGTCGTTCGCGGATGCAGGCAGCCAGAAATACGTTTCCATCACCGGCACCGCGGCGATTTCCAACGACCGCGAAAGAATCAGGCAGCTGTTCTCCACGCCGGCAAAAGCATGGTGGGACTCGGCGGAGGATCCGAACATTCGCCTGCTGAAGATTTCGCCCGATGATGCCGAGTTCTGGGATTCGCCGGGCTCCGTCATCAGCTATGTGAAGATGGCGGCAGCCGCAGCCACCGGCACGCGGCCCGATCTCGGCGACAACCGCAAGGTGGCGATGTAGATGCCTATCGAACCCCCCGAAATCCCGCCGGCGACACCGGGCAATCCGTCCGAGCCGCCCCAGGAAAGTCCCCCGGGCAGTCCACTGCCGGAGGTGCCGCCGCCGATGCAGGAGCCCGGCGAGCCGCCGCAGCCGGAAGAATTGCCCGGCCGGATGCCGGAGGAGTTGCCGGTGCGAGGACCGGAAGGGCCACGCGCGCCATCGCCCGCAACCGACGCCGGAATCACTGATCTGCCGGGCTCCGGGCCCGATCTGAATCCGGGCCAGCCGGACACACCGGCAGGGACAATGTGATATGATGGTTTGAAACCATCGCCTGAATGCGCAATGAACAGGCGCGTATCCGGACTTTGCGCGTGCAGAAATAAATAGAAGGCCGCCTTCGAGGCCTGCCACAATCCGGCCTAACGTCTATTTGTTGATCGCCAGACATTATTTGCCAAACCTGCTGCCAGAAATATTCCGGGGATCCAGACCATCATGACCAACCTTCGTTTCGTTCTACTCGCCACGACCGCGCTTACCGCGATGCAATTGATGGCTTCGCCGTCGCATGCGCAAACCGCGCCGCAGGTCATGGCGCAGGCCAAGGAAGAACTCGGCCCCGACGGAAAGCCCAAGCCGAAGGAAGCACCGAAAGCCGCCCCGCCTGCGCGCCCGGCGCCACCCGCTGCAGCGCCGCCGCCGCCTCCACCTCCGCATGCGGCACCTCCGCCACCACCGCCGCCCCCTCATGTGGCGCCCCCACCGCCGCCTCCTCCCCCTCACGTGGCGCCTCCACCGCCGCCGCCGCCTCCCCGTGTGGCGCCTCCACCGCCGCCTCCTCCCCCTCACGTGGCGCCGCCACCACCGCCACCGCCACGTCCAGCGCCCCCGGCTCCTCCGGCGGCAGCGCCGCCGCCTGCGCCACCCAAACCGCCGGAAGGACAAAGCGCGCCCGCACCGCGGCTTGAGCGGCTTGAAAAGGGTGCTCCAGGGTCTTCGCCGGCTGTCCGAGAGCAGCAGCTTCAGCAGAAGCGCGAACCCGGTGGCCCAGCATCGCCGCAACCCGCGACTACGCCGACGCCGTCCGCTTCCCCGCTGGTCCGGGAACAGCTTCAGCAGAAGGGTGGGCCTGGTGGTCCGGCATCGCCGCAACCTGCGGCTTCGCCAACGCCGTCCGCTTCCCCGCTGGTCCGGGAACAGCTTCAGCAGAAGCGTGAGCCTGGTGGTCCGGCATCGCCGCAACCTGCGGCTTCGCC
>NZ_JADGRI010000441.1 GCF_017881085.1 Bradyrhizobium sp. | reverse complement strand
GGCTTCGCCAACGCCGTCCGCTTCCCCGCTGGTCCGGGAACAGCTTCAGCAGAAGCGTGAGCCTGGTGGTCCGGCATCGCCGCAACCTGCGGCTTCGCCAACGCCGTCCGCTTCCCCGCTGGTCCGGGAACAGTTTCAGCAGAAGCGTGAGCCTGGTGGTCTGGCATCGCCGCAACCTGCGGCTTCGCCAACAACATCGCCCACAGGGACCAAACAACCGGCTCCCGCGACGACACCTACCCCCACTCCTTCGCCGACGCTGCTACCAGGAGCCATACAATCGGATCCGGGCGCTCCGCGGACCCAAACTGCGCCCGCCGGCGGCGCCGCGGTCCAAGCGTCACCGGGCGGACCCGGCGCACCCGCGGGGGGCTCCATCGGGACGCCCCTCGGGAAGCCAACGGTTAACCAGCCACTTCCGCCGGTGCCGCCGCCAGCTCAGGCCCTGGCGCCGATTGCGCCGGGTGCCACGGCACCGGGCCCGCGTCGCATGGAAGATTTCCGTGGCGCACGGCAGGAAAGCGACCAGGGCGGCCGCAAGGTCTTCACCGAGCCGGGCCGCGTCATTGTCGTCGATCCCTCGGGCCAGTCGTTCATCCGTCACAACGAGGAAGATCGATTCCGTTATGGAGCGCGCGATATCCGGACCGAGCAGGTCGGCAACGACACCCGCACCATCGTGATTCGTCCCGATGGCTCGCAGATCATCACCGTCGTCGGCCGCGACGGCCAGTTGATGCGCCGGATCAGGCGGGATCGGGAGGGCCGCGAGATCATCATCATCGACAACACCTACCGCGATCCGCTCGCGGTCGGTGGTTTCTATGTCGAGCTGCCGCCGCCGGTGATCGGCATTCCCTACAACCGCTACATTGTCGAATCCGACGAGGCGTCGCCGGATGTGATCTACGAGACCATGGAGGCGCCACCGGTGCAGCGGATCGAGCGACGCTATTCGCTCGACGAAATCCGCTACAGCCCGTCGGTGCGGGCGTTGATGCCAAGCATCGATCTCAACACAATCAACTTCGAAACCGGATCGTGGGAAATTCCGCCCGATCAGGCGGCGAAGCTGCAGGCGATCGCAGATGGTCTCAACCGGGCGATTGCGCGCAACCCGCGCGAGGTGTTCCTGATCGAGGGCCACACCGACGCGGTCGGCAACGACGTCGACAATCTGTCGCTGTCGGACCGGCGCGCCCAGTCCGCGGCCGAATTGCTGACGCAGCAGTTCCAGGTGCCGGCGGAAAACCTGACCTCGCAGGGCTATGGTTCGCAATATCTGAAAGAGCAGACCTCGGGGCCGAGCCGCATCAATCGGCGCGTCACCATCCGCCGCATCACGCCGCTGCTCAACGGCGGCACCGCGTCGCTGCCGCCCCCGCCCCCGGGCATCGCGCCGCCGCGGTAGAGGCGAGGCATTCCAAGATGAAAATGGCCGGGAGCGATCCCGGCCATTTTTGCTACGCGGCGACAGCCCGCAGCCCGGATGAGCCAACGGCTCGGCGCGAAGCGCCGTCCGATGACAGGCTCCGCGAAATCCGGGACCGCCTCGCCCGCATGCGGCGCCAAGGGCGCGCCCGCGCCGTTCTCAGCCCTTGTCGGTGTCGAGTTTGAAGATGTGGGAGCTGTCCCCGATCGATAGCAAGCCTGTCTCCGCGTAGAGATTCAGCTTGGCGCGGGTATCAGTGATGTCGAGGTTGCGCATTGTCAGCTGGCCGATACGGTCCGCTGGCGTGAACGCCGCGTCGTCCACCTTCTCCATGCTCAGCCGCTCCGGCTGATAGGTCAGGTTGGGGCTCTCGGTGTTCAGGATGGAGTAGTCGTTGCCACGTCGCAGCTCGAGCGTGACCTCACCGGTGACTGCGCGGGCCACCCAACGCTGGGCGGTTTCGCGCAGCATGAGGGCTTGAGAATCGAACCACCGTCCCTGGTAGAGCAATCGGCCAAGGCGCATGCCGCTGATCCGGTATTGCTCAATGGTGTCTTCGTTATGGATACCGCTGATCAGGCGCTCGTAGGCGATGTGCAGCAGGGCCATGCCGGGAGCTTCGTAAATACCGCGGCTCTTTGCCTCGATGATGCGGTTCTCGATCTGGTCGCTCATGCCAAGGCCATGTCGACCACCGATGGCGTTGGCCTCGAGAAACAGCGCGACCGGATCGGCGAACGTCTCGCCGTTCAGTGCGACGGGCTGCCCCTCCACAAAACGCACGGTGACCGTTTCGGCCTTGACGACACAGTCGTCGCGCCAAAACGGTACTCCCATGATGGGCGTGACGATGTTGATGCCACGGTCCAGGCGCTCAAGATCCTTGGCCTCGTGGGTCGCGCCCAGGATATTGCTGTCGGTCGAATACGCCTTCTCGGCGCTCATCTTGTAATCGAAGCCATTGGCGGTCAGGAACGCCGACATTTCCGCACGACCGCCCAGTTCGTCTATGAACTGCTGGTCGAGCCAGGGCTTGTAGATCCTGAGGCTCGGATTGGTCAGCAAGCCGTAGCGGTAGAACCGCTCGATATCGTTACCTTTGAAGGTGGAGCCATCACCCCAGATGTTGACGCCGTCCTCCTTCATGGCCGCGACCAGCATCGTACCAGTCACAGCGCGGCCGAGGGGTGTGGTGTTGAAGTACGTCGTGCCGCCGGTGCTGATATGGAAAGCACCAGATTGGATAGCGGCGATACCTTCGTGGACCAATTGCGTGCGGCAATCCACGAGTCGGGCTTTTTCGGAGCCGAAGCCCAGGGCCTTGCGCGGAATCTCGTCGTAGTCCGCCTCGTCGGGTTGGCCGAGATTGGCGGTATAGGCGAAGACGCGGGCGCCTTTCTGCTTCATCCACAGCAGCGCCGCGCTGGTGTCGAGGCCGCCTGAGAAAGCAATGCCGACTTTCTCCCCCTTGGGCAGGCCTTTCAAGATCTTACTCATGGAGGTTCCAATCGGTCAAAATAGCTGATGTCATTTTGCGGCTTGAGCGCGCGAATATCAAATTTCGCGGCGATGGGCACGCGATTAATAGCGGCTGGCGAGATGAAGTCGCTCACACCGACGGTTTGGGCCCGACATCGCGGCCGAGCCATTTCTGGAAAAAGCGATAGGCCGGCCAGGCCAGCCGCGTCAGCGCGGCGTCGACGGCGGCATCCGACAGCCGGGTCGAGGGCCAGCGGTAGATCAAGGCATAGGCCAGCCAGATCACCAGAAACGTCACCAGGCCCGCGGCCGCGACGTCGGTGAAAAAGTGCCCGCCGAACGCCATCCGGAGCAGGCTCGTCACCACGCCGAACGCCGTCGCGGCGGCAAAGGCCAGCGGCCGCCATGCCGGCGGCGTCAGCGCCGCGGGCGCGTAGGTCCAGAACGCGGTGGCGCCTTCGCCGGAGAAGAAGGAGCAGTTTTTCGCGCAGGCGCCGCGCGGATCCCACCACGGCACGAATTGATCGGGTCCATTGAATTGCGTTACCACCACCGGGCGCGGGCGGCCCCA
>NZ_JADGRI010000440.1 GCF_017881085.1 Bradyrhizobium sp. | reverse complement strand
TCCCAAAACGTCGCCGGCGCCAGCCAGGCCGCTGGCCAGTCGCGCACGCTCGCCGACAATGTGATGGTGGCCTCCAGCGAACTCAGCCAGCATGCCGATGCACTGTTCAAGAGCGTCGACACCTTCCTGGCCGGCCTGCGCAACGCGGCATAGGCGCGCCGGCATAATCCAGGTCGTGTCAGGGGTCTAACCGGAATCCCCTGCCAGGGTCCCGCGCGCGCCGACAAGTCTGCCTCGCCACCCCAGGGTGATGCAGACCGCACACAATCCGAGCAGCCCCACGCCAATGATGAGACTGAGAATTCTTTCGCCGCCCGAGCAGAAATCGCTTTCGAAACAGACATGGGAGATCGCGCCGGGCGCGACGATGCGGCCGACCGTGAAGAGATAGATGACCGCCATCAGCAACAGGTAGGCGCAGGTCACGACGACCCGCCGCAACCGCGACGGCAGGCTGGCGGCCGCAGGTTCGGCGCGCTCGGCAATGTATTGACCGGGCGATGCCTTCGCCGGATCCCCCCGCAAGCGGCAGGCCACCAAGCGGTCGGCCGCGCGCAAATCCGCGCGAAAGAAATAGCCGGCACTTGCTTCCGCTGTTCCGCTCCGTGCCCTAGTCTGTCCACGCGACCCACCTTGCAAGGACGCGGACGGGGCAATGAAGCGTGCGGCAAAGAAGACATCTGGAAAAATCCCGGTAGCCATGCCGGTCGATGATTTCAGGGATCCCGCCGTCAATGCGGTTTTCAACGCCTATCCCAAGCCCCTGAAAGCAAAATTGCTGGCACTGCGACGGCTGATCTTCGAGACCGCAAGGACCACGAAGGGCGTCGGCGTGCTCCAGGAGACCCTGAAATGGGGGCAGCCGAGCTATCTCACCCCGCAGACCAACAGTGGCAGCACGATCCGCATCGACCGGGTGAAATCCGCCGCCGGGCAATACGCGGTCTACTTCCACTGCCAGACCGATCTGGTCGCGACCTTCCGTGAACTGTACCCGACGCAACTCCGCTTCGGCGGCAACCGCAGCATCCTTCTCAGCGCGAAGGACGAGCTTCCGCGGGCCGAGCTGCGCCACTGCGTGGCGCTGGCGCTGACCTACCACCTGAACAAGCGCAAGGCCGGGCGTTAGAAAGTCGTTAGAAGCGTCAGGCGACCAGCGCGGCGTCGCCGTCCATCTCCGCCGGCGGGTCGGAATCCGCGCCGGACTGGGCTTGCAACAGTCTTACGATCTCGTCGTTGGGCCGCGCCCGGCTGAACAGGAAGCCCTGGCCCTCGTGACAGCCCTCCGCGCGCAGGCAGCTCAGCTCGGCTTCGGTCTCGACGCCCTCGGCGGTGATGGTGACGCCAAGACCCTTGCCGAGGCTGATGATCGAACGCACGATCGCCTGCGCGTCGCGATGGGAGCCGAGGTCGCGCACGAACGACTGGTCGATCTTGATCTTGTCGAACGGAAAACTGCGCAGATAACTCAGGCTGGAATAGCCCGTGCCGAAATCGTCCATCGAAATGCGCACGCCGAGCGCGCGCAGCGCATGCAGGGTGGCGAGCACCTGGCCGCTTTTCTCCAAGAGCAGGGTCTCGGTGATTTCCAGCTCGAGCCGCTTGGCCGGCAGGCCGGACTGCTTCAGCGCATCCGTCACGATTGAAAACAGATTGCCCGTCCTGAACTGCAGCGGCGACAAATTGACCGCGACACGGACGTCGTCGGGCCACAGCGCCGCATCCGCGCAGGCGCGCCGCAGCATCAACCCGCCGAGCCCGTTGATCAGGCCGGTTTCCTCGGCGACGGGAATGAATTCGGCCGGCGAGATCATGCCGCGTTCGGGATCGGGCCAGCGCACCAGCGCCTCGAAGCCGGTGATGCGTCCGGTCGAAAGACATATCAGCGGCTGATAATGCGGCCGCAGCACGTCGTTCTGGATCGCGTCGCGCAGGTCGAGTTCGATCTTGCGCCGGCTCTGGGCGCGGGCGTCCATTTCGGCCTCGAAGAAGCTGAAGGTGCCGCGCGAATCGTTCTTGGCGCGCGACAGCGCCATGTCGGCGCTCTTCAGAAGCTTCTCGGATTCGTCGCCGTCGCCCGGCGCCATCGCAATGCCGATGCTGGCGCCGATGATGACGGAATGGCCGTCGAGCAGATAGGGATCGGCGATCGCCTCCAGTAGCCGCTTGGCGAGAAACACGACATCCTCGGGGCGCGTCAGCCCGCTCTGGACGATCGCGAATTCGTCGGAGTTGAGGCGGGCCAGCGTATCTTCCTCGCGCAGCGTCGAGCGCAGCCGCTTGGCGACGCCGCGCAACAGCTTGTCGCCGATGCCGTGGCCCAGCGTGTCGTTGACCGCCTTGAAATTGTCGAGCCCGAGCACCAGCACCGCGACCTTCTCCGCGCTGCGCCGCGTGTGCAGCAGGATCTCGTCCATGTGCTGGCGCAAAAGGTTGCGGTTCGGCAGGCCCGTCAAGCCGTCGTGCTGCGCCATGAAGGCAAGCCGCGCCTCGGCGCGCTTGCGCTCGGTGATGTCCATCAGCGCCAGCAGCACCGCGGGCTGGTCGTTATAGACCAGATGGCGCGAATAGACCGCCAGATCGATCAGCGTACCGTCGGCCCGCACGTGCTTCCAGGTGCGCGCCGTCAGTTCGTCGCTGGAATGGTTGCCGGCCCAGGGGGGCTCGGTCTCGAAAGCCTGGACCCTGCGGATTGTCAACTTCTCGAACTGCGCGCGGGTGTAGCCGTAATGCTCGACCGCGGCATCGTTGACGCCAAGGATGCGCTCGTCGTCCAGTGCGCAGACGATCATGGGCACGGGATTGCTGTCGAACAGCAGCCGGAACGAGGCCTCGCGCTGTTTCAGCTCGGTGATATCGACGCGCAAGCCGATGACGCCGCCGTCCCCGGTCACCCGCTCCTCGATCAGGATGACGCGGCCGTCGCTGAGGGTCTGCTCGTGGCCCTTCCCGGGGTGATAGAGCTTCTCGATCCGTTCGGCGATCCACTCTTCTTCGCGGCCGATCGCTTCGGGATAATCGCCGCGCTCGACGCCGACGCGGATAGTGTCCTGCAGCCGCGCGCCCGGCTCGAACAGATCCGAGCTGCGATTGTATATCTCCGCATATTTCTTGTTCCAGAGGATGTAGCGTCCCTCGGCGTCAAGGAACACGATGCCCTGGGGCAGGATGTCGATCGCCTCGCGCAATCGCTCATGGGATTTTCGCGCTTCGGCGATCGCGGCTTCCGCTTCTGCGCGCTTGCGCACGATCTCGCCGATCTCGGCTGAAACGCGACGGCTGCGGCTCGGGAGTTTCGGACTCGGCTTTGCCGGCCGGCCGGCAATGCGGGCGATCGCCGCATGCTTCAGCTTCTTGACTCTCTTTGGCCGGTTATTCGGCATTGCTTGCGCCCCAATCGCATTCCGCAGGCCCCTTCTCCGATAAGTCTCTGAAAAAATGGTATCTCTTGGCTGTCTTGGGAGTTGATCGCAAGGTTCGGC
>NZ_JADGRI010000210.1 GCF_017881085.1 Bradyrhizobium sp. | reverse complement strand
CCGCCGATGGTTCCCCTGTTGCGGATCGCGGGGTGCGCGACATGAGCAACGGCCTCGGTTAGCAGCGGCGCATGCGCCGCCAGCTCCGGGGACCGCTGCAGGTCGACATGGCGTGTCAGCGCACCGATGCTGAGGACATCCCCCCTCACCGCGATCCCGCGCAGCTCCGCGAGTTCGCCGATATCGACGATCAGTTCCGGAGAGATCAGGCGCAGATTCATCGCGGGCATCAGGCTCTGGCCCCCCGACAGCACCTTCGCCCTGTCCCCGTACCCCGCCAACAATTCCAATGCGTTGGCAACGCTGGTTGCGCGTGCGTAGCTGAAAGCCGAGGCTTTCATAGACGTGACCTCCCCGGCCGGTTTTTCGGCGTATTTTTCCGCGGATTAGACGGTGCGGACCATCAAAGGTCAAGTTTGTTTATCGAGCGATTATTTCGCAGCATTCGACTTTTGGACATGTCATAATATCGCAAACGACGCGCAGTCCGCACGCGTCAACATCGAGCCCCGGGGGAGGAGCAGGCAATGAATCTGGGTTTCTTCACGATGCCGATCCACCCGCTCGGCAAGGACTGGAAGCTCTCGTTAAGGGAAGACCGCGAAGCTTTCCTGCTGGCGGACGAACTCGGGTTCACCGAGGCCTATGTCGGCGAACACGTGACCGACCAGGCCGAGAACATCACTTCCTGCATCGCGTTCCTGGCCTGGATCGCCGCCGCCACCAAGCAAATCAGGCTCGGCACCGGCACGATCAATATGCCGAACACCCATCCTGCCACCGTCGCCGCGACCATGGCGATGCTCGATCACATGCTCGACGGACGGCTGATCTTCGGAATAAGCCCGGGCGGACTGCTGTCGGACGCCGAATTGTTCGGCAATCTCGACGCCGATCGCAACGCCATGTTTCTGGAATCCATCAACCAGGTGCTGGAAATCTGGGCCACCGAGCCGCCATACAATATTCAAGGGAAATACTGGAACATCTCCACGCAAAAGACCCTGATAAGGGACATCGGCCAGGGATTCATCGCGCGGCCCTCGCAGCGGCCGCATCCGCCGATCGTCGTAACCGCCGTCGCCCCATTCTCGAAGGGCGTCACCGAAGCCGCCGCGCGCGGCTGGGACCCGATCTCGGCCAACTTCCTGATGCCGGCCTGGGTGAAAAGCCACTGGCCGAAATATGTCGAGGGTTGCGAGCGCAGCGGCCGTGCCGCCGATCCCGGCAACTGGCGCGTCGCCAAGAGCGTGTTTGTCGCCAAGGACACGGCAACCGCAAAGGCCTACGCAACCGATCCGGATGGGCCTTACGTTTACTACTACCGCTCCCTGTTCACCAAATTGAAGAAGAACGGCCGGATCGAGCTGTTCAAGACCCGCCGCGACCAGCCCGACCACGAAGTGACGTTGGAATCGATCTGCGACAGACTGATCATCTATGGCACGCCCGACAGCGTCGCGGATCAGTTGCTGGCGTTCCAGGATGAGGTCGGCCAGTTCGGCACGCTGTTATATGCCGGCAAGGACTGGAAGGATCGTGAACTCGGACGCCAGTCGATGATCCTGATGGCTGAAAAGGTCATGCCGCGCGTTAACGCCGGCACCTCGAAGCCGCCGAAATCGGCGCAATCGTCCGCAGCCAGTTGAGGGCTCCCGTGGCGCTTTCCGATCGCATCCCTTATCAGGCGCAAATCGACCGGCCGAAATTGACGTTGCCGGGCGGCAAGAAGCTCGCGGTATGGGTCATCCTTAATGTCGAGGAGTGGCGGATCGAGAACGCGATGCCGCGGACCGTGCTGAGCCCGCCGATGGGAGAGCCGCTGCTGCCGGACGTGCCGAACTGGTCGTGGCACGAATACGGCATGCGCGCCGGCTTCTGGCGCCAGTTCAAGGCGCTGACCGACCGCAACATGCCGGTGACCCTGGCGTTGAACGCCAATGTCTGCAGCTCCTACCCCCGCGTTGCCTTGGCCGCGTTAGAGGCCGGCTTTGAGTTCATGGGCCACGGCTTCGTTCAGGGCCCGATGCACAAGCTCGATAACCAGGCGGATGCGATCAAGCGAGCGGTCGACACCATTGCAAAATTCAGCGGCAGGCCGCCCCGGTCCTGGGAAAGCCCGGGCCTGACCGAGACCGGCGAGACGCTCGACCTGCTCCGTCTCAACGGCATTGAATATGTCGCGGACTGGGTGATCGACGATCTTCCGCAGGATATCGCAACGCCGCACGGCACGATAACGACGATCCCCTACTCGGTCGAAACCAACGATATCGTCATCCACGCACTGCAGCACCTGCCTTCCGACCAGTTTCTGAAGCGCTGCACCGATCAGTTCGACCGGCTGTATCTCGAAGGCGCCAGCAATGCACGGATCATGGCGATTTCAATTCATCCCTACATCACCGGCGTCCCGCATCGCATCAAATATCTGGAGGCGCTGCTCGACTATGTCATCGGCCATGACGGGGTGGCGCTGATGACCGCGAGCGAGATCGGCGACTGGTACCGGGCCGAAATGTCGAGACCGTGATCCGGACCGGAAACCGCGCATGATCAAGGCCGCTGTCATTGGTCTGGGATGGTGGGGACAAACGATCCTCAAGGCGCTGCTGAACAACGCGATCATCGCACCGGTGCTCGGCGTCGACCCAAAAGAGCAGCCGCGGGCCGCAGCAGCGGCACTCGGTATCGCAACCGCGGCGCGGTTCGAGGACGCGCTGGCGAACAAGAATGTCGATGCCATCATTCTTTGCACGCCACAGCAGCAACATGCGGAGCAGATCATTACCGCCGCGAAATCGGGGCGGCATGTCTTCTGCGAGAAGCCGCTGTGCACGACGGCCATGGATGCAGAAGCCGCGATCGCGGCCGCGAACACCGCCGGTGTCCAGTTGGGCATCGGCCACGAGCGGCGTTTCGAGCCCGCATTCATCGAAATGCGCAGACGATTTGCATCCGGGGAGTTCGGCGATCCGCTGCTGCTGGAAGGCAATTTCAGCCAGGACAGATTCCTCAATTTGCCCGGCGACAACTGGCGGCTATCGGACGCCGTAAATCCGGTCGGCCCGCTGTCGGCCACCGGCATTCACATGGTCGATCTATCGATCGCGCTGCTCGGCCGGCCGGTCAGCGTCTGGGCGCGGCTTGCGCGATTGGGCAGCGATTTCGAGAACGGCGACACGCTGTCAATGACGATCGGCTTTGACGGCGGCGCCACCGCCATGCTGGGCGCGGTACTGGTGACGCCGTTCATGGGACGGCTCGCACTGCTCGGTTCGAAAGGCTGGATGGAAATCCGCGATCGCAGCCATCCCGAGAATTCAACCGGCTGGGATGTGACCAGCCTGCATCGGGACCAGGCTCCGATAACGACCTTCCATGCGCCGCATCCGGCGGTCCGGGACAATCTCGAGGCCTTCGGCCGCGCCGCCCTTGGACAAGCGCCGTACCCGGTTGCGTTGGACGAGATGCTGGCGAGTGTCCGAAGTTTTGAAGCGATCCAGCGGTCGGTGAAAAGCGGCACGATCGAGACCATCTAGAGCCAATTCAGCCAATCGCCTTTACCGGGGCGCACTTGGGCGCGGCTGGTGCTGCAATGACGCGTCCGAAGCCAGCCAGAAAGACATCCAGCGCATCGCCGATCATCCGCGCCTTGTCCTCCAGTACGGGGGATTCGTAGATATACTTGCGGACGCCGTAGTAAAAAATCCCGCTGTGAAACACCCACGCCATTTCGATCTCGGAGGCGCTCGGCTTGCTCTGCGCCGGCAGCCCCGCTTCATGACGACATTCCCTGATGATGCGCGCCAGAATCTTGTCCTGTACCACGCCGACATACCAGCGGTTGATGTCCAATCCCTTGAGGCCCGAATAGAGATAGATGCGCAGCCATTTGCGGGTAAAGATCACGTCGGTATAGGCGTTGTAGAATTCCTGCAGCCGGTCGCGGATCGGCCGGGAGCGGTCGGTGAGCAGCTTCTCCCAGCCGGTATCGAGCGGTTCCAGATATACCGTGCGATAGACTTCCTTGATCAGATCGTCCTTGCTGGGAAAGTAGCGGTACAGCAGCGGCTGGGTGACGCCGAGCCGGCGCGCCAGATCGCGCGTGCCGCCGCCAAATCCTTCTTCCGAGAAAAATTCGGTCGCCTTGGCGACGAATTCCCTGCGGCGGTCGTCGGGAGATAACCGCTTCTGCTTCGCGCGAGCGCGCTTGGGCGGCGGTTTCCTGCTCATGGCTTCGACGCTGATCCGGCGTCGCCGGGGAGAAAACGGCCGTACCCGCCGCGCGCAAACAACAGTGGCTCCTGCCCGTTGTACGCATAGGCCTCGACGGCGCCCAGGAAGATGACGTGGTCTCCACCATAATATCGCCCTGCCGAGCGGCATTGAAAATTGGCGACGCTATCGGCAAGCAGCGGCGCGCCGCCAAGTCCCGGAGCCCATTCGACGCCGACGAACTTGTCTTCCGAGGATTTTGCAAATCTATTGGCAAGCGCCTGCTGCGATGCGCCGAGCACATTCACCGCGAAATGACTGGCGTTCTGGAAGACGTTCAGCGCTTGCGAAAACATTCCAAGGCTCCAGAGCACCAGCGGCGGATTTAGCGACACCGAGGCGAAGGAATTGCAGGTCAGTCCGTACGGCTTTCCGTTGGCCGCGATGGCCGTGATGATGGTGACGCCCGTCGCATAGGTGCCAAGCGCATTGCGGAAATCCCTGGGATCGATCGGTGAATGATCGCTGGCCAGTTCGTTAGCCGGATCCGGATTGATCGGATGCTTTGGGGCGTCGGTCATTCCACCAGTCTCAAAGCGTCAGGTTTTCGGAAGGCAGACCGAGCGCAACGCGGCCGTAATTGGTGCCAGCCGCATCGAAATTGAAAGCGATGTGCGAATTGATCGCGTGGGCGTCGCGAAACTGCCGCTGCAGCACTCCTGTCGTGAACAACCCCCGCGCTCCGCTTGCTGCAAACAACAACGAAACGGCCTCCGTGCAGAGATTGACGGCAAAAGCGCCATCGCGACGCGATTTGGTCTTGCCGGCGATATCCGGAACGTAGCCACGCCTGGCGTCAGCCATCGCCTCAATGCAGGTCGAACGCATGATGAGGCGTGCCGCATCGATCTTGGCGGAAGCCTCGGCAATCTTGATCTGCGTACTCTGGAGGTCGCCGATTTTGGCGCGATTGTAGGTCGAGGCCCGATGCCGCGCTATCTCGACATAGTCGTCTAGACAGGCTTGCGCGTTTCCGAGCGCCACGCCTGAAAGTACATAAGGAAACAACGAGAAGACCGGCAGAGCATAAAGCGCGTTCGGATTGACGGCGCTACCGGGGGTCGGGCCTCCGTCGAGATCGCTCACCGCCAGCGTCATTGGCTCGGCAACAAAGGCATCTTTTACCTCGACGTCGTTCGATCCCGTTCCGCGCAATCCGGTCGCGTTCCAAGTGTCGAGGATTTTGTATTCGCTTTTGTTGACCAGAAAGATGCGGTACTCGATGCCGTCTGCCTCATCCTCGGAAGAAACGACGCTTGCCAGCATATTCCATTCGCAGGAATCCACGCCCGACGAGAATGGCCAGCTGCCCCGCAGCACATATCCGCCGTCGACTTTCCTGGCACGACCGGCCGGAAAAATGAAGGAGGATGCAATCAGGGCGTTGGCGTCCTTGTTCCAGACCAGATCCTGGGCGCGCCTGTCGAACATGCCCAGCATCCAATGGTGGCTGGCGAGATTGGCGAAATTCCAGGCCACCGACGCATCGGCCTGCCCGATGGCATCGGCGCAATCGACCAGCGCGACATAGTCGAGTTCGGAGCCTCCCACCCGCTTCGGCTGCACAATCCTGAACAAACCTGATTCGTGCAACTCGCGCTCGGTCTCCGACGGCAGACGCCTCAGCTCTTCGGTCCTGGAAGCCCGGTCGCGCAGGCACGGGATCAGTGCCCTGGCGCGGGCAACCATGGCAGCATAGGCGCCGTCCGCGTCCGGTCCCGAGGAAAACCTTGCGTTTGGCTGCTGGCCGGCACCTACCATTCTACGTTTCCTCGCTCGCCCTGGTTAACGCGGCCGAGATTGTCTTCGCTGTTTATCGCCTGATCACCCATTGTTCAAGACGCGATGCTGCTCTTTGGACGCTCCTCGCGCTGCACGCTCCGGCGTACCGCCATGTTCTAATCTGCCGGAAGAGCCCGGTTCAGCCGCATCTCGTTCTCGCGCAGCATCGCCATGTCGAGCTCTCCTCAGGTGAATGCAACGCGCTTGACCGGTTGACGCTACTTGATGATTGTCTTTCGCCTGATCACTATCCTGGGCGCGGGCTGCGTTGTCCGCAAACCGAATTCGATAGCAAATCGCAGGGGGCGAAAGCATGGACAAGACGGTCGGCATCATCGGACTTGGCATCATGGGAGGCGCGATCGCCCGCAACCTCGTCGAGCGCGGATGGCGCGTGGTCGGATTCGATACCGACGCCGCGCGATGCGCCGAACTTGCGAAGGCTGGCGTCACGATCGCGGGTGACGTCGCCCAGGTTGCGCGGGATGCGCCGATCATCATGACCAGCCTTCCCACTCCTGGCGCCGTAGAGGATGTCGCGCAGGGAATCGCCGGCTCCGGGCAGTCTCCGCGTATCGTGATCGAACTCTCGACCCTGAGCATCGCCGACAAGCTTCGCTTCGAAGCCATTTTGAAGAAGACCGGCCATATTGCGCTGGATTGTCCGCTGAGCGGAACCGGCGCGCAAGCGAAGGTTCGCGATCTCATCGTCTATGCCAGCGGCGACAGCGATGCGATTGCACAGTGCAAGGACCTGTTCTCCGATTTTTCCAAGCAAAGCGCCGATCTCGGGCGATACGGCAATGGCAGCCGGATGAAATTCGTCGCCAATCATCTAGTGGCCATCCACAACGTCGCCACAGCCGAGGCAATGGTGCTGGCGGAACGCGCCGGGCTCGATCCAAAAATGGTGGTCGACATGGTCGGCCCGGGTGCCGGCGGCTCGCGGATGTTTCAGATGCGCGCGCCGATGATGGTTGAAGGCGTTTACGAGCCCGCGACCATGAAGGTGTCGATCTGGAAGAAGGACATGGCGGTGATCGCGGAGTTCGCCGACGACGTCGGCTGCGTGACCCCGTTGTTCACGCTGACGCAGCCGGTCTACGCGCAAGCGATGGCGATGGGACTGGGCGAGCAGGATACGGCGTCCGTGTTCGAAGTCCTGAAGAAAACCATCGTCACGACTCCCAAATCAGCCGAACACGATCCGAAATAGGTCACCCGCGATATCGCAGTGCACCAAAGAGCAGCCGCGGGTTTCCGATCTATCCACATCCCCGCTTGCGGAAATATCCGGCGCGGCCAAGTCTTTAACGTGGTTATCACTTGATCATTTACGGCTTCCGTCGGATAAATCACCCCAACAAAATAAAAAACAGACGGTATCCAGTTTGTAGCGTTCCGGGGAGGATCCAATGACGATATCGCGACGTCGGTTTGTGGGCAGCGTTGCCGGTGCAGGTATCGCCAGCTTGGCGACCCCACATCCTGTCTTTGCCCAGAACAGCGGACCGATCCGCATTGGATTGCTGGCCGCCAAGACCGGACCGCTGGCTTCCGGCGGCATCGATATGGATCTTGCCCTGACGATGTTCCTGAAGGAACGCGAGAACACGCTGGCGGGCCGCAAGGTCGAGTTGATCGTCGCCGATACGGCCGGTGTTCCCGCCACCGCGCGCACCAAGGCGCAGGAACTGATCGAAAAAAACAACGTCCACTGCATCATTGGCCCGCTTGCCGCTTTCGAGGCGCTGGCGATCGCCGACTACCTCACCGAAAAGGAAATCCCGACGCTTGGCGTCGCTGCGGCTGAGGACATGACGCAGCGGCACCCGAGCCCATGGTTCGTCCGCCTGACCTCGACCTCGGCGCAATGCGCCTATCCGCTGGCCGAATATTCCGCCAAGGAATTGAAATACAAGAAGATCGTCACCATCGCCGACGATTTCGCCTACGGACATGAGATGTGCGCCGGCTTCCAGCGCGGGTTCGAGGACAACGGCGGCAAGATCGTCCAGAAGATCTTCACGCCGCTGGCGACGCCGGACTACGGCAGCTATGTCGCGCAGGTGAAGAGCGCGGATGCGATCTTCCTCGGCACCGCCGGCTCCAACGGGTTCCGCTTCCTTCGTCAATTCATCGAATACGGCCTAAAGGACAAAATGGCCGTGATCGGCGGAATGACGGCGCTCGACGAATCCGTGCTTCGCAACATGGGCGATGAAGCGCTGGGGATCCTGACCACCAGCTGGTATTCGGCGGAGCTGGATAATCCGCTCAACAAGAGTTTTGCGCCGGCGTTCCGCAAGGAATTCAAGTACGATCCGGGCTATTACGCTGCCAGCACCTACGTCTCGGGCGAGGTGCTTGAGGCCGCGCTCAAGACCACCAAGGCAAACGTCGAGGACAAGAAAGCGCTGATGACCGCCATCCGCGGCAGCAACGCGGATACCGTGCGCGGCGTCGTCAAGTTCGACGAGTTCGGCAATGCCACCGGCAACGTCTATATCCGCAAGGTAGCGAGAAAAGACGGGCGGCTGGTCAATTCCGTCATCAAGACATATCCCGACGTCAGCCAGTTCTGGACCTATGACAAGACCGCATTCCTGAAAAATCCGGTCTATTCGCGCGACTATCCGCCGGCAAAGAATTTGGAGCAATAGTTCTGCTTCCGTTGCGGGGCACAGACGCGCGCAACTTTCCGGACGAGATCGGCAGACGATGCAGTTTTGGATCATCCAGGGTCTCAACAGCCTGTCGCTCGGTGGTCTGCTGTTCCTGCTCTCGTCGGGCTTTTCGCTGATTTTTGGCCTGATGCGACTGGCAAACCTGACGCACGGCGCCTTCTTCATGCTCGGCACCTATTTCGGGGCGACCGCCCTACGCGCGTTCGACGGCCTGAACATCTGGGTGACCGCGCTCGGCGCCGGAATTGCGGTTGCGGCGATCGGCGGCCTGTTCGAGCGGCTGGTGCTGAACCGGCTGAAGGCCAATCCGCTAGGGCAAGTGTTGGTGACGCTCGGCATGTCCTTCATCATTTCCGATGCATGCCTGTTGCTGTGGGGCGGCGATTCCATTCCGGTGCCGACTCCTCGCAACCTGCAGGCGCCTACCAGAGTTCTCGGTTTCGTGTTTCCGACCTATCGGCTGGTACTAGTGGGATGCGCCGTTGCCACCGCGATCGCATTGTATTTCCTGCTGGAGCGGACGCGGCTGGGGGCAATGATCCGCGCCGGGGTCGACGACCCGCAGATGGCGCGTGCGGTCGGCATCCCGGTCTCCAATCTGTTTACGATCGTGTTTTGTCTCGGTGCCGGGATCGCGGGAGCCGGCGGCGTGCTGGGGGGGCCGATCCTGTCCGCCTATCCCGGGCTTGATGCCGACATGCTGCCGCTGGCGCTGATCGTCGTGATTCTCGGGGGCATCGGAAGTCTGCTCGGCGCGTTCATCGGCAGCTTCATCATCGGCTTCATCTATACGTTCGGCACCGCGCTGTTTCCGGAACTCGCCTACATCATCCTGTTCCTGCCGATGATCTTCGTCATTGCGTTCCGGCCGCAGGG
>NZ_JADGRI010000209.1 GCF_017881085.1 Bradyrhizobium sp. | reverse complement strand
CAACTGGGTCTATTATTACTACCGCGGCATCTGCGAGGAGCGCTCCAAGCAGTGGAACAAGGCCGAAGCCGACATGCGCAAGGCGCTCGAGCTGCAGCCCGAGCAGCCCCACGTGCTGAACTATCTCGGCTATTCGTGGATCGATCAGGGCATCAATCTCGACGAGGGCATGAAGATGATCAAGCGCGCCGTCGAGCAGCGCCCGGACGACGGCTACATCGTGGACTCGCTGGGCTGGGCCTATTTCCGCATTGGCAATTACGACGACGCGGTGAAGAATCTCGAGCGCGCGATCGATCTCAAGCCCGAGGACCCGACCATCAACGACCATCTCGGTGACGCCTATTGGCGCGTCGGCCGCACGCTGGAAGCGAAATTCCAGTGGGCTCATGCCCGCGATCTGAAGCCCGAGCCGGACGACTTGCCGAAGATCGAGGCCAAGATCCAGAACGGTATTCCCGACGACGCCTCGCCGTCCTCGGCTGCCTCCGAAGACAAGAAAAAAGAAGACGGCAAGGGCGGCTGATCGCGAGATCCGATCGAGGGGGCGTATCGCCAATGGGGGCGCTGATCGAGGATGCGCGGGCCAAGGTCAACCTGACCCTGCGGGTGGTTGGACGGCGGGTGGACGGGTATCACGACCTCGAGAGTCTGGTCGCCTTCGCCGATTGCGCCGACCGCCTTAGTCTGTCGCCGGGATCCGAACTGCATCTTCTAACCACCGGGCCGCTGGCGCAGGCCTGCGGCGAGACATCAGACAATCTCGTTTTCAAGGCCGCAAAACTCCTGGGCGAGCGGGTACCGGCGCTCCAGCTCGGCGAATTCGTCCTCGAGAAAGTGCTGCCGGTCGCGGCCGGAATTGGCGGCGGCTCGGCGGACGCCGCCGCGGCGCTGCGGCTCCTGGCGCGGGCCAACGGTCTTGCCATCGACGACCCCCGCCTGGTCGAGGTCGCGGAATTGACGGGCGCCGACGTGCCGGTTTGTCTGGCTTCGCGCGCCTGCGTCATGACCGGCGTCGGCGAAACGCTGCTTCCGCTCGTTCTGCCGATCATGCCCTGCGTGATGGTCAATCCGCGCGTTCCCGTGGCGACCAAGGACGTGTTCCAGGCGCTCGGCCTGCGCAACGGCGAATTGCTGGTGGGGGCCTCCGACGTGTTGCGGGCCACCGATTGGCCGGAAGCCGGCGCATCGCTCGAAGACTGGGTAGAAGCGCTCGCTGCCGGCTCCAACGACCTCGAAGCGCCGGCCACGCGCATTCAGCCTGTCATCGGCGAGGTCATCTCGGCGCTCAACGCCACCAATGGGGCCTGGCTGGCGCGGATGTCGGGGTCTGGCGCGACCTGCTTTGCGATCTACGAGAACACCGCCGAGGCGCAACGCGCGGCGCAGAAGCTCCGGCTCGATCACCCCGGGTGGTGGGTGCACGCGGGAACGCTGAGCTAGCTGGTCTAGGGTCCCGCGATCGCAGCAACCGTCAATGCGACCGCGCCAGGCAGAACGCCACCACCTGCTCTAGCGCGGTCTTCATCGCCGATGCCGGAAACAGCGCCAGCGCGTCGACCGCCATCGCGCCATAATGCTGGGCGCGGTTGATGGTGTCCTCGAGCGCGCGGTGTTTTGTCATTAGCCCGATGGCATGGTCGAGATCGCCGTCGCCGATCTCGCCGCGTTCCAGCGCCTTGACCCAGAAAGCGCGTTCGCCGTCGTTGCCGCGGCGGAACGCCAGCACCACCGGCAGCGTGATCTTGCCCTCGCGGAAATCGTCGCCGATGTTCTTGCCGAGTTTTGCGGCCTTGCCGCCGTAATCCAGCACGTCGTCGACGAGCTGGAACGCAATCCCGAGATTCATGCCGACCGAGCGGCACGCGGTCTGTTCGGCTTTCGGACGGTTGGCGATGACGGGACCGACCTCGCAGGCGGCGGCGAACAGCTCGGCCGTCTTGCCGCGGATCACGGCGAGATATTCGTCTTCGGTGGTCGCGGTGTTCTTGGCGGCGGCGAGCTGCATCACTTCGCCCTCGGCGATCGTGGCCGCGGCAGACGATAAAATGTCGAGCGCGCGCAGCGAGCCGACCTCGACCATCATCCGGAAGGCCTGGCCGAGCAGGAAGTCGCCGACGAGAACGCTGGCCTCGTTGCCCCACAGCATGCGCGCCGACAGCTTGCCGCGCCGCAATTCGCTTTCGTCGACCACGTCGTCATGCAGCAAGGTGGCGGTATGCATGAATTCGACGGAGGCGGCGAGCTTGATATGGCCATCGCCGGAGTACCCGGAGAGACCGGCCATCGCCAGCGTCAGCATCGGGCGCAGCCGTTTCCCCCCTGAGGAGATCAGGTGATTGGCGACCTCGGGGATCATGGTGACTTCCGAGCCGGTCCGCGACAGGATCGTGGCGTTGACCCGCTCCATATCGGGAGCGACAAGCGCGACCAGTTCATCGATCGAAGCGCTTGCCGGGCTCTCGAAGGGTACAATAACCGCCACGCTGGTCTCCACTTTTGCCCAATTCGCACTATCCTCAGATACAATAGAAAGTGCCGGGGAACGCGGCAAGGGCACGATGCGGTCGAAAAGCCTCGTGGGGCCCTTCGGCCGCGCCGAAAAGGAGTGCCACAATTGCGGGAATTGGTTCGAACCAACGATATCGTGCTGGTTTCGGCGGTTGGAGCGCTGCTCGACGGCGCGAATATCCATCATCTGGTGCTGGACCAGAACATGAGCATTATCGAAGGCTCGCTCGGCGTCCTGCCGCGCCGGATTCTGGTCCATGACGACGATAACCTGCAGGCGCGGCAGATTCTGCGCGATGCGGGGCTGGCCCACGAATTGCGGGCCGATGACTGATTCCGGCGGGTATACCGAGGATGCGTTTCTCGGTGGCCAATTGCGTCTGCGGCAGCCGAAATCGGGTCACCGCGCCGGCCACGACGCCATGCTGCTGGCGGCGGCGACGGCTGCGCGTCCAGGCGACCGCGTCGTCGAATTCGGCGCCGGTGTCGGCGCCGCCGGTCTCGCGCTTGCCAAGCGGATCACGGAAATCAAGCTGGTGCTGGTGGAGATCGATGCCGGTCTCGCGGAACTGGCGCGCGGCAACGCCGCCGCGAATGCGATTTCCGCCGATGTCATCGTGCTGGACGTGACGTCCGAGCCGGGTGCGTCTGCCGCCGCGGGCCTTGCCCCCGACAGCGCCGACGTCGTGCTGATGAACCCGCCGTTCAACGATTCCGTGCGGCACCGCGCCTCGCCCGACAAGTCGCGCGCATCGGCGCATGTGGCGACCGCCGCGACGCTCGAGAGCTGGATTCATGCGAGCCGGCGAATCCTGAAATCCGGCGGCGTCCTGTCTTTGATCTGGCGCGCCGACGGCATTGCTGACGTGCTGGCGGCACTCGACCGCGGCTTTGGCAGCCTCAAGATCTTGCCGGTCCATGGCGACCCGTCGATGCCGGCCAATCGCGTGCTGATTCGCGCCACCAAGGGCGGCAAGGCGCCGGCGGAAATCCACCCGGGGTTGATGCTCAATGAAGCGTCAACCGTGCCCAATAAATGGGTTCAGGAGATTCTGGCCGGGAAGGGGGTTTTGCCGCTGGCATACCCCTGACAGCCGGCCCGGTCGCTCAAGGTGATCAATGGAACCGCTATTGGGGGAGCGTTTTCGAACCTTGTTTTGGCGCGGAAGTGAAGTGAATCGCGGTCAGGAGGGTACCGATCAGCATCACCAGCAGATAGATTTTCATGACTTTCTCCGCTGCGCCATTGCAGCTCACAACGGCTACGATGCAAAAGGCGTTCCACTCCGGTTAACCGACCCTCTTGCAATGTCAGTAATCGGATAAGAAATCGTTAATTTTGAGGTAACGGCATGACCGAACAAAGTGGCGACCGCGGCGGATGGCCTGGCCTGCTCGACAGGCTGATGGACTTTATTCCGGCGCGTCTGCGGCCCGGGACCGCGGTGGTGCCGGTAGTCCGGCTGTCGGGCCTGATCGGTGCGGTGACGCCCTTGCGGCCGGGCATGTCGCTGGCCGGCGTCGCCAGGACGCTGGAGCGCGCGTTTGCGACCAAGCATGCCCGGGCCGTGGCGCTGGTGATCAATTCGCCCGGCGGTTCGCCGGTGCAGTCACGCCAGATCTATCTTCGCATTCGCCAGCTCGCTGCTGAGAAGAAGCTGCCGGTCCTGGTTTTCGTGGAAGATGTCGCGGCATCCGGCGGCTACATGATCGCCTGCGCCGGCGATGAAATCTTCTGCGACCCGTCCTCGATCCTGGGCTCGATCGGCGTGGTCGGCGGCTCCTTCGGATTCCAGGATTTGATCCAGAAGATCGGCGTCGAACGGCGGCTCTATACGGCGGGTGAGCACAAGGCGATGCTCGATCCGTTCCTCCCCGAAAATCCCGACGATGTCGCGCGCGTGAAGGCGCTTCAGCGCGAGATCCACGCCATCTTCATCGCGCTGGTCAGGGAAAGCCGGGGTGCTCGTCTCAAGGGCGCCGACGACGTGCTGTTCACCGGCGAATATTGGGCGGGAGAAACCTCGGTCTCGCTCGGCCTGGCGGATGCGATCGGCGACCTGCGCTCGACCTTGCGTGCGCGCTATGGTGAGAAGGTGCTGACGCCGGTGATCGCGCCTTCGGGCGGCCTGCTGTCCGGGCTGCTCGGCCGCAAATCGGCCGGCGCGGGCACCCTGATATCGCTGGATGGTATCGGGGGCCTGCCGGACGAACTGATTTCCGCGCTGGAAAGCAGGGCGATTTGGGCCAAATTCGGATTCTAACAGCGAATTTAGCGCGCCATTTGGTCTCGGGTAAAGCGATTGCAGGCGGGCCCGGCTTGGGCGAGAATGCGGGAGTGGGGCGCGACGAATGAACGACAAGGATCGACCGATGCCGCCGCTGATTGCAATTGCGGGCGCCCTGGGTGGGCTGGCCGTGGTCCGCTGGGCCTACCGCACCGCCCTGCGGGTGAACAGAGAACTGGAAGAGGCCCGTCTCGCACGGGTCGCCGAAGCGGCACGCGCGGGGGATATTCCGACGCTGCGGCGGGATCCCAACACCGGCGCTTACCGGCCGGGCTGACCGGCTCTGCGAAATTTGCGGCTGAAAATACTTGCGCCGGCCTCGGGGTGAGGCATCACCCCTGAGAACCGGCGGGCAAGCTTGGAGGTAGCCGTGTTATCGGACGCTCCGGGCGTTCGTGCCTCACAAAGCAATCGAGAGAGATCACGAACCGGAGAGCCGATCTTCGAAAAGCCAATCATCTCGGCCTTCCGAAGTTCCGCCGTGATAGTCCTCAATTGTTGACGAGCCGCTGCCGGCCGGCGCGGCGCCGCTGGTTAGCGGCACCTCTCCCCAAACGTTGCAATTGTTGCCGACAGCGGCACTTTCACGGCAAATCCCGCCTCCCATTGCCTTGATTCCCGGCCCCCCCGCCGATACGGTCCCGCGCGCTTGCCGCCCCCTTCAGCAAAGACTGACTCGACGATGGATTCGCTGCCTCCGCACATGCGCCCGGAACGTTCGTTCCAGGGTTTTATTCTGGCCCTGCAGCGGTTCTGGGCGGATCAGGGCTGCGTGATCCTGCAGCCCTACGATATGGAGATGGGAGCGGGCACTTTTCATCCGGCCACCACGTTGCGCGCGCTCGGGCCAAAACCGTGGAAGGCCGCCTATGTGCAGCCGTCGCGCCGGCCGAAGGACGGCCGCTACGGCGAAAACCCCAACCGGTTGCAGCACTATTACCAGTTCCAGGTGATCATCAAGCCGTCGCCGCCGGACCTTCAGGAATTGTACCTGAAGTCGCTCGCCGCCATCGGCATCGATTCGCATCTGCACGACATCCGCTTCGTCGAGGACGATTGGGAAAGCCCGACGCTCGGTGCGTGGGGGCTGGGCTGGGAATGCTGGTGCGACGGCATGGAGGTGTCGCAGTTCACCTACTTTCAGCAGGTCGCGGGCGTCGAGTGCGCCCCCGTCGCGGGCGAACTCACCTACGGACTCGAGCGGCTTGCGATGTATGTGCAGGGCGTCGACCGCGTCTACGACCTGAACTTCAACGGCCGCGAGGGCGCCGAGAAGGTCAGTTATGGCGACGTGTTCCTGCAGGCCGAGCAGGAATATTCGCGGCACAACTTTGAACACTCCGACGCCGACATGCTGTTCAAGCAGTTTTCGATGGCCGAAGAAGCCTGCCGAAAATATCTGGACGCGGGCTGGAAAGACGGCAAGCGCGAGGCGCATCTGATGGCGCTGCCGGCATACGACCAGTGCATCAAGGCCAGCCACGTCTTCAACCTGCTCGACGCCCGCGGCGTGATCTCGGTGACCGAGCGGCAGAGCTACATCATGCGCGTGCGCGAACTGGCAAAGGCCTGCGGCGAAGCCTGGGTGCACACCGAAGCGGGCGGGGCGACTTGAGAAAACCGATTTTGGAATTGAGCCTTTCAGCGAGCACGAACCTGCTCCCCTCCCTCCGCGCGCAGAGCGCGCGGCGGGGAGGGGTCGGGGGTGGGGGGTGGATGACACAGACACCGCAGCGTCCGGTCGACCACCGCGTGCCACGCGCTCGAGCTTTGCGTCGCGACGCGACCGAAGCCGAAAAGAAGCTGTGGCAACATTTGCGGCAACCACAGTTCAAGGAGCATCACTTTCGGCGTCAGGCAACGATCGGTCCTTACTTCGCCGACTTCGCCACGCATCAGGCCAAGCTGGTCATCGAAGTCGATGGCGGTCAGCATTCCGGCAGCGCGTTCGATGAGGTGCGTACACGATATCTCGAAGCCAACGGCTATCGCGTCTTGCGGTTCTGGAATAACGACGTTCTGGCCAACATGTCCGGCGTACTCTCGGCAATCGATACAGCGATACGTGCCGATAGACCCCCCACCCCCGACCCCTCCCCGCCGCAAGCGGGGGGAGGGGAGTAGAGCAAATGCCCGATCTTCTCCTTGAACTTTTCTCCGAGGAAATTCCCGCGCGGATGCAGGCGAAGGCGGCCGACGATCTGCGCCGCATGGTCACCGACAAGCTCGTCGCCGAGGGTCTCGTCTACGAGGGCGCGAAGGCGTTCGCGACGCCGCGGCGGCTGACGCTGACGGTGCACGGTATTCCGGCGCGGCAATCCGACCTGAAGGAAGAGCGCCGGGGACCGCGCGTCGGCGGGCCGGATGCCGCGATCGCGGGCTTTCTCAAGGCCACCGGGCTTGCCTCGATCGATGAGGCGACGATCCAGCGCGATCCGAAGAAGGGCGACTTCTACGTCGCGCTGATCGAGAAGCCCGGCCGCGCCACGCTGGACGTGCTCGCCGAGATGCTGCCGGTCATCATCCGGACGTTTCCGTGGCCGAAATCGATGCGCTGGGGTGAGCGTTCGTCGCGGCCCGGCGCGCTGCAATGGGTGCGGCCGCTGCACGCCATCGTCGCGACCTTCGGTTTGGAGACCGAAGAACCCGACGTGGTCAAATTCGCCGTCGACGGCATCGAGGCCGGCCAGACCACCTATGGCCACCGCTTCATGGCGCCGGCGCCGATTTCGGTGCGCCGCTTCGAAGACTACGAAGCAAAACTTCTGGATGCGAAGGTCGTGCTCGATCCCGAGCGCCGCAAGGACACCATCGTCACCGACGGCAGGCAGTTGGCGTTCGCGCAAGGCTTTGAGCTGGTCGAGGATCAGGGGCTGCTCGACGAGGTCGCTGGCCTGGTGGAATGGCCGGTCGCGCTGATGGGATCGTTCGATGAGGATTTTCTCTCGATCCCGGGCGAGGTGGTCCGCGCCACCATCCGGAACAACCAGAAATGTTTTGTCGTCAGCGATCCCAAAACGAAAAAGCTGACCAACAAATTCATCCTCACCGCCAACATCGAGGCCTCCGACGGCGGCAAGGCGATCGTCGCCGGCAACGAGCGCGTGATCCGCGCGCGCCTGAGCGACGCGAAGTTTTTCTACGAGACCGATCTGAAGATGAAGCTCGAAGACCGGCTGCCGAAGTTCGACAGCATCGTGTTTCACGAGAAGCTGGGCACGCAGGGCGAGCGCATCAAGCGGATCGAGCGGCTGGCGGCGGAAATCGCACCGCTGGTCGGCGCCGACGTCGAAAAGGCAAAGCGCGCCGCGCATCTGGCAAAGGCCGATTTGCTGACAGAAGTGGTCGGCGAATTCCCGGAGCTGCAGGGTTTGATGGGAAAGTATTACGCGCTGGCGCAGGGCGAGGACGCTTCCGTCGCCGCCGCGAGCGAGGAACATTATAAACCGCAGGGGCCGGCGGATCGGGTGCCGACCGACCCGGTGAGCGTTGCGGTGGCCCTGGCGGACAAGATCGATACGCTGGTTGGTTTCTGGGCGATCGACGAGAAGCCGACCGGAAGTAAGGACCCGTATGCGCTAAGGCGTGCAGCGCTGGGGGTGATAAGGATCATCACCGAAAATCAACTTCGATTTCCTCTTTTCGAACGTGCGATACTGCATTCGCTTTTCTTTGCGGAAAGAACGCTTTCGACCTTTGAAGGAATGGTTTCCAAGAACGCGAGATCGCTCGATTTTGTCTTGCCGGGACTCGCCGAAACTCTGTCCGAGCGGGCTCACCAAATGGCCAGGTCCGACGAGGCTTTGGCAACAGCGTCGGCGCACTTTGATGCCCTCATTACCGATCTGCTGTCCTTCTTCGCCGACCGATTAAAAGTCCAGCTACGCGAGCAGGGCGCGCGCCACGACCTTGTCGATGCCGTATTCGCGCTCGGAGGCCAGGACGATCTCCTGATGGTGGTCCGCCGCGTCGAAGCGCTGGGCAAATTCCTCGATACCGATGACGGCAAGAACCTGCTCGCGGGTACCAAGCGGGCAAGCAACATTCTCGCCATCGAGGAGAAGAAGGACAAGCGCAGCTTTAACGGCGCGCCCGATCCGGCGATCTACAGGCTCGCCGAGGAGAAGGCGCTCGCCAAGGCGATCGACCCGGTAAGGATCGAAGCAAGCGCAGCGGCAGCGAAGGAGGATTTTGCTGGCGCGATGAGCGCGATGGCGAAGCTGCGGCCGGCGGTGGATGCGTTCTTCGACAAGGTAAAAGTCAACGACGACGATCCGAAGGTGCGCGAAAACCGCCTGAAGCTGCTGAACGAAATCCGCGCCGCGACGCGCGCGGTGGCGGATTTTTCCAAGATACAGGATTAGCAACACCGTCATTGCGAGCGAAGCGAAGCAATCCATAGTGAAGCAAAGATGGATTGCTTCGTCGCTGCGCTCCTCGCAATGACGAACACCCCTTCTGCATTCCTTTACGGATTTAAGCCGACAGGCAAATCACCTGGGCAATTTATCGACCCCTCTGTCCAGCCCTCTTTGCAAAAATATTCTGATTTTCCGAAGGCCCAAATCACCCTAATAACCCCGCCGTCCCGTCCCACGGAGGGGCGTTGCGCAACGTCACGAAACGCGGAGCGGGATGCGGTGGACGCGGGCGGCGCGCTTGACGGGCGATGCGGCTGGCGGACGGAGAAGTCGTGTGGTCCTGACGCCCCGACGCTGGCGTCAAGTTGGCGAAAAACAATTTTCGCCGGCGAGGGTGGCAAAAAAGCCCGGTCGCCCGGGAGAGCGCGAAGGAAACCGTTAAAACCATTGCGCGGGGAATGCCGGGTGATTCCGG
>NZ_JADGRI010000026.1 GCF_017881085.1 Bradyrhizobium sp. | reverse complement strand
TTGAGCGACGTGAAAGCGCCCGCCGATCTCGGCGCTCACGAAAAGTTCAAGGCAGCGGAGCTTTCCGACCTCGCGCAGGTCGAGGCGATCTGCGAGGGCGTCGACGGCATCCTGCATTTCGGCGGCCATTCGGTCGAAGGCCCATGGGACAACATCCTGCAGTCCAACATTATCGGCTGCTACAATCTGTTCGAGGCAGCGCGCCGGAAGGGCGTCAAGCGCATCGTGTTCGCCTCATCAAACCATGCGGTGGGGTTTTATCCCAGGCATCACCGGATCGGGACCGACGTGACGGCGCGCCCGGACAGCCGCTACGGCGTCAGCAAGGTCTTTGGGGAAGCGGTCGGCGCGCTCTATGCCGACAAGCATGGGCTCAAGGTGACGTGCCTCCGGATCGGCAATTTCGGCGACAAGCCGCTGGACCATCGCCGGCTCTCGATCTGGCTCAAGCCGGACGACCTGGTGCAGCTCTGCCGGATCGGACTCGATCATCCCGACATCCATTTCGAGATCCTCTACGGCGCGTCGTATAACGAGCGCTCGTGGTGGGACAACCACCGCGCCTACGACCTTGGCTATCGCCCCACCGGCCGCGCCGAGGACTTTCGCGAACATGCGTTCGCCGAGCAGGCGAAACTGCAGCCCGATGCTGTCGGCGATTTCTACCAGGGCGGCGCGTTCTGTGGCATGGAGTTCGACGGCGACATCAGCCGGATCATCGACTGGAAGTAGGTGGCGGGCATGCCCGGATACGAAAAATGGACGGTCATTCCGGGGGGCGCGCGAGCGCGAACCCGGAATCTCGCGCTATAACCTCCAGATTCCGGGTTCAGCCCTGCGGGCTGCCCCGGAATGACAACTACATCTTTGATCGGCGTGCATTAAGGAAACCCAGATGGCTGACGGACTGCGCAAGGGACTGACGAGTTATGGCGATGCCGGATTTTCGCTGTTCCTGCGCAAGGCCTTCATCAAGGCGATGGGCTATTCCGACGACGCGCTGAACCGCCCCATCGTCGGCATCACCAACACCTACAGCGACTACAATCCCTGCCACGGCAATGTTCCGCAGATCATCGAGGCGGTGAAGCGCGGCGTGATGCTGACGGGCGCGATGCCGATGGTGTTTCCGACCATCTCGATCGCGGAAAGCTTTGCGTATCCGACCTCGATGTATCTGCGCAATCTGATGGCGATGGATACTGAAGAGATGATCCGCGCCCAGCCGATGGACGCCGTCGTCGTGATCGGCGGCTGCGACAAGACCCTGCCGGCGCAGATTATGGCCGCGG
This sequence comes from Bradyrhizobium sp., assembly GCF_017881085.1. Taxonomy (GTDB): domain Bacteria; phylum Pseudomonadota; class Alphaproteobacteria; order Rhizobiales; family Xanthobacteraceae; genus Bradyrhizobium. Next base: position 26,527 of record NZ_JADGRI010000026.1, on the reverse strand, counting down.
TCTCGGCCGATCTGCCGACCGTCGTCATCCCGGTCGGGCCGATGGTGGTCGGCCATCACAAGGGCGAGGTGCTGGGCGCCTGCACCGATTGCCGCCGGCTGTGGGCGAAATATCGCGCCGGCGAGATCGACGATACCGAGATCGAAGCCGTCAACGGCCGGCTCGCGCCGTCGGTCGGCACCTGCATGGTGATGGGCACCGCCTCGACCATGGCCTGCATCACCGAGGCGCTCGGCCTGTCGCTGCCGATGAGCGCGACCATCCCCGCGCCGCATGCCGAGCGCTTTCGTTCCGCGGAAGCCAGCGGCAGGGTCGCCGCCGCGATGGCAATGGCGAAGGGCCCGAAGCCCAGCGAACTCCTGACGCAGGCCTCGTTCAGAAATGCGCAGGTGGTGCTGCAGGCGATCGGCGGGTCGACCAACGGCCTTATTCATCTGACCGCGATCGCCAACCGCACCTCGCATCGCATCGATCTCGAAGCTTTCGACAAACTCGGCCGCGAGGTGCCGGTGCTGATCGACCTAAAACCGTCGGGCGAACATTACATGGAGCATTTCCATCATGCCGGCGGCGTACCGAAACTGATGGCGCAGCTCGGCGACCTCATCGACCTCGACGCCAGGACCATCACCGGCGCGACGTTGCGCGACGTCGTGACCGGCGCCGAGGAGGTGCCGGGCCAGGACGCGATCCGCCCGCGCAACAATCCGATCAAGCCGGAAGGCGCGATGGCGGTCTTGCACGGCAATCTTGCCCCGCGCGGCGCGGTGATCAAACATTCGGCGGCGAGCCCCAAATTGCTGCAGCACACCGGCCGCGCCGTGGTGTTCGACTCCGTGGAGGACATGACGCTGCGGGTCGACGATCCCTTGCTCGACGTCAACGCCGACGACGTGCTGGTGCTGCGCAACGCCGGTCCCAAGGGCGCGCCGGGCATGCCGGAGGCCGGGTATCTGCCGATCCCGAAAAAGCTCGCCCGCGGCGGCGTCAAGGACATGGTGCGGATATCCGACGCGCGGATGAGCGGCACCGCATTCGGCACCATCGTGCTGCATATCACCCCGGAATCCGCCGTCGGCGGCCCGCTGGCGCTGGTCAAGAACGGCGACTTGATCCGGCTCGACGTCGCCAAACGCAGCATCGATCTCCTGGTCGACGCCAGGGAACTGGAAAAACGCCGCGCCGCCCTGACGTTGCCGGCGACGCCGGAATGGGCCAAGCGCGGCTACGCGCATCTGTTCGACGAGACCATCCTGCAGGCCGACGAAGGCTGCGATTTCGACTTCATGCGGGCTGAGGGAAAGTAGGCGGCTTCGTCGCTTACGCTCTCTTGCGCCAACGCTTCGCGTTTGTCGCAGGCGATGGACGTACCGCGCGGTCCCATCTCGCAGCTGCGTCGTGTCGTCGACCCCGATGTCCAATTGACATCCAAACAACCCCGATGGGATGATGAAAGAAAACATCAGGGGGAGACGATGAGCAGTCTGAGCAGGATTCTCGGTGCGGTCGTGGCCGCATCCGCAATCGTGATAAGCGCCGGCGCGAGTGCGCAAGAGGTAAAACATTATCGCTTCGCCTATGATCAGCCGAAGACGACGGGATACGGTGTCCTCGGCGATATCTTCGCCGACAAGCTCAAGGCGCTGAGCAAGGGCACGATGCTGATCGACCAGTATCCCGGCGCGCAGCTCGGACAGGAACCGCAGGTCCTGCAGCTGGTGAAATCGGGCGACGTGGAGTTCTGCATTTCTTCCTCCGCAAACGCCGCGACGCTGTCGCCGCAGGCCGGCGTGATGTCGATGCACTTCCTGTTCCGCTCCGAAGCGCACCTCGTCAAGGCGATCGCGGACCCCGAAGTATCGAAGGCCGTCAAGGCGATGATCGCGGACACCGTGCAGGGCGCTCACGTCATCGCGCTGGCCACGCTCGGCCTGCGCAGCATGTATTCCAAGCGCGAGATCAGGAACATCGGCGACATGAAGGGTCTCAAGGTGCGGGTGCAGGCAACCCCGACCGAGGATACCATGTTCCCGGCCTACGGCGCCCAGATCGTGCACATGCCGTTCGGCAGCGTCTACACCTCGCTGCAGACCGGCGTGGTCGACGTCGCCGAAAACGGCGTCAACGTCTATCTCGCCAACAAGCACTATGAGGTGGCCCCGGTGCTTTCGATGACCGAACACGAGGCCAATAACAGCTTGGTGTGGGTGAGCGACAAGCTCTGGAACAGCCTGACGCCGGAGCAGCAAAGCTGGGTGCAGGCCGCCGCCGACGAGGTCAACAAGAACCAGCCAGCGAAAGCCATCGAGCTCGAACATCAGTCGCAGGAAAAGCTGAAAACCATCGGCGTGAAGGTCGTCACCGATGTCGACAAATCAGGCTTCGTCGCCGTCGCCGACCCTTATCTCGACAAGCTCGCCAGGGAACTCGGCCCGCACGCCGAGAAGGTCAAGAACCTGATCCGGGCAATCAACTAGGCGCGATCCATCCGCGTGTCGTACCGGCGAACGCCGGGACCCCTGCGCCGCGGCTTTTCGGTTTGAGCGAGTGGGCAGCCGATTTTTCATAAACAACTGACGCCGGTGGTTATGGGTGCCGGCGTTCGCCGGGACGACGAGAGACTTTGATCTGCGACGACGGAGAGTTCGCCGATGACCATCGCCGACAAACTGGTGCTGCAGCGGCAGCATCACCTGAAATGGCGGTCGTTCGACAGGCTCGAATTGATGCTGATGATGCTTTGCGGGCTGTTGTGCTTCGGGTTCTCGCTCTCGGTCATGTTCGACATCGTCACCCGCACTATCGGCCATCCCTGGCTGTGGCTGCAGGAGGTGACCTCCACTTTGTTCATCTATGCGATCTTCATCGGTGCTGCGGTCGCCACCCGCCGCAACGATCATCTGTACCTGACCGCGATCTCCGATGCCTTGCACGGCACCCCGCGGCTGATCGTCGAAATTATCATCCGCATCGTGGTTCTCGGCGTCGCGTTTTGCCTGGTCTGGTTCGGCTATATCAACTTCATCAGGGGGTTCGGCAGTTTCCGGCTGCCCTCCGGCACGCCGATCGCGTCGCTCTATGCCGTGATTCCCCTGGCGGGCCTGCTGATCGGACTGTTCACCATCGAGCAACTGGTCAACGGCATCAGGAACGGTTTCGATCATCCGGAGCCGCCGGAAGAAGAGGACCTGCCGATCCGGCCGGTCGGGACCGCCCTGCAGTCGAGGGTGGGCCTGTGAGCGCACCCGTCATCCTCGCGCTGATGTCGTTCTGCTTCCTGTTCTTCGGTTATCTCGGCGTGCCCGTGCCGTTTTCGCTGATGGCGGGCGTGTTCGTCGGCGCGCTGTTCACGGATGTCTCGCTGGCGGCGATCATCCAGAAGATTTTCGACGGCATGGATTCCGAAGCGCTGCTGGCGATACCGTTCTTCCTCCTCGTCGGCGAACTCATGAGTTCGGCCAATGTGGTGGTGCGGATCGCCAACCTGTCGCTGTCACTGGTCGGGCATATCAGGGGAGGGCTGTCGCAGGTCGTCGTCGTCTTCAGCATGTTCTTCTCGGAGATGTCGGGGTCGACCACCGCCGACGTCGCCGTGATGAGCCGCGCACTCGGCGGTCCGATGAAGCGGGAAGGCTACAGCCCCGCCTTCATCGCCGCGATCATTGCATCCGCCTCCACCATCGCCGCACTGGTGCCCCCCAGCATCACCGCCGTGGTCTATGGCGCGGTCGGCAACGTTTCGATCGCCGGCCTGTTCATGGCCGGCGTGGTGCCGGGCCTTATGATCGGCTTCGGGCTGATGATTTATTGCTATTTCTTCGGGCCCTCCGGCATGCGCAAGCCGCGCGCGCCGCTGCGCCAGATCGCGTTCGCGGCCGGCGACGCCGCGCTGCCGCTGATGATTCCGGTGATCCTGCTCGGCGGCATCCTGACGGGCTGGTTTACGCCGACCGAAGCCGGCGTGGTCGCGGTGGTCTATATCATCGCGGTGGTAATTCCCGCGCTCAACCGCGGGCACTTGCGGAAAATTCCCTACGATTTCTGCCTCGCCGGGCTGATCTTCTCGCTGCCGCTGATCACCATCGGCGCCGCCAACGCGTTCGGCTGGATGCTGGCTTATCTGCGCGGCGCCATCGTGATAGCCGACTGGATCACCTCGATCGCCGGCAACGACCCCCACTACATGATGCTGCTGCTGGTGCTGCTGTTCACCGTGGTCGGCGATTTCATCGAGCCGGTGCCGACGATCATCATCTTCATGCCGCTGGTGAATGTGCTCACGCAGGCCGGCGACATCAACGGCGTGCACATGGGCGTGGTGCTGATCGCCACACTCGCCTTCGGCCTGATCACGCCGCCCTACGGGCTGGTGCTGTTGATGGCGTCGAAATTCGTCGGCGTCAGCTTTTCCAAGGCGTTGCGCGCGGCGCTGCCGATCTATGTCGTGTTCCTGGTGACGATCTGCTTCACGATCTATTTCCCGAAGGTGGTGCTGTGGCTGCCAAAGCACGTGATCCCGGAATCGGTCGGCTGTTTCAAGTCGCCGGCGGGGACGGGGTATATTTGCCCGAACTGACGCCGCGTGACCACCAGAGCCGTCCCCGTTCGCGGGCACGACTCGCGGGGGATACTCGGGGCTACTTGCCCTTGCTGGTGAACTTCTTCACCGCGACCCGGAAGTCCTCGGTGTGCATGGCGTCGATGATCTTCGCTTCCTCGGCGTCGAGCTGCTGCCGGGTAGGGGTGACCGCGGCCTGGTAAACCAGCGACTTGGTGCCGGCGATGGCGGCCGGCGGATTCTGCGCCAGCCGTTCGGCGAATTGCCTTGTCGCGGCTTTCAGTTCGACCGCTGGCACGATCTTGGCGACCAGACCCCAATCATAGGCCTGCTGCGCGGAGAAGCTGTCCTCGGCCAGAAATATCTGCAAGGCGCGCCGAACCCCGACGGTGCCGACCATGCCGACGGTGCTGCCGCCATCCGGCGACACGCCGATCTTGGCGTAGGCCGGGGTGAAGCGTGCGGTATCCGCTGATATGCAGAGGTCGGCGACAAACGCCAGCCCCATGCCCGCGCCCGCCGCGGAGCCGTGAACGCTGGAGAGTACGATCTTGGGCATCCGCCGCACGGTTTCGATAAACGCGTGATAATGCTTGAGCAGTTCGCCGACCACGGGGGCGATGGTGTCGGCCTCGGCGGCGGCGCCGATGGTCTGCAGGTCGCCGCCCGCGCTGAAGGCGCGACCTTCGCCTTCGATCACCAGCACCCGGATATCGTAGGATGCCTCGACCGCGGCGCCGAGCTGCTCCAGCTTTTTCGCGATCGAAAGGTCGATCGAATTGAAGGCGGCCGGCCGGTTGAGCGTAATCGTGGCGATCGGGCCATCGATCCGCAGCAGCGCCGGATCGTCGGGGAGGGAGGTCGCGGGGACGGACGTCGGCATGGGAAAGGCCTCGAAGTCGGAATGATCGGCCAGCATTTAAATAGCAGAAGGCAAGAGGTGACAATCCCGGCCAAGTCTGCAAAATGCCGCCCTACCTTCCTCCTGGACAGAGAGGCTCTTGCGCCTTCTTGAACCATGAGGCCAAATCGTGCCCCTATCGTCCGGGACGCGGCCACGAGCGCCGTTCGTCAAGGACGAGGCGAGCAAGCCAAAATCGGCAGAGTGAGGAGATGTCATGGGTAATTCCTGTGCGCTTGCAGTCGGGTTGTTCCAATGACGCAGGGATCGGTGGTTATCGCCGGCGCCGGCCATGCGGGTTTCCAGCTCGCGGCGTCGTTGCGGCAGCATGGGTTTGACCAGCGCGTTTGCCTGATCAACGACGAGGCGCATCTGCCGTATCAGCGGCCGCCTTTGTCCAAGGCCTATCTGAAGGGCGAAGGCCGCCCCGACAGCCTGATGTTCCGGCCGGACAAATTCTACCGCGATCAGAACATCGAGTTGATCAGCGACCGCGCCGCCTTCATCGATCGCGCCGCGCGGCGGCTGGTGCTCGAGTCAGGCTCGTTCCTCGATTACGGACACCTGGTGCTGGCTACCGGCGCCCGCAACCGGCTGCTGGACATTCCCAACGCCAACCTGCCCGATGTGCGCTACTTGCGGACCCTCGACGAGAGCGAAGCGTTGCGGCTGCGGATCGGCTCGGCCCGGCATGTCGTGGTGATCGGCGCCGGCTTCATCGGGCTGGAATTCGCCGCCACCGCGCGCGCCAAGGGCCTCGAGGTCGACGTGCTCGAACTCGGCACCCGCGTCATGGCGCGGGCGGTGACGGCGGAAATTTCCGATTATTTCCAGGAGCGCCACACCGCGGCTGGCATTCGCATTCATTTGGGCATGCAGGCCACCAGCATCGAGAGCGATGGGACCAACGTCACCGGCGTCAGCCTCAGCGACGGTCGCCATATTGCGGCGGACCTTGTCGTGGTCGGTGTCGGCGTGCTGCCCAATGTCGAAATGGCGGCAGAGGCTGGCCTGCAGGTCGCGGCCGGGATCATCGTCAACGAGTACTTGCTGACCGCCGATCCCAACATCTCGGCGATCGGCGACTGTGCGCTGTTCGCAAGCCCGCGCTTCGGCGGCTCGCTGCGGCTGGAATCGGTGCAGAACGCCACCGATCACGCGCGCTGCGTTGCGGCGCGGCTGACCGGCGACGCCAAGCCCTATGACGGCCAGCCCTGGTTCTGGAGCGACCAGGGCGACGACAAGCTGCAGATCGCGGGGCTCACCACCGGCTACGACCGTGTCGTGGTGCGCGGCGATCGCGCGGCGCGCTCGTTCTCGGCCTTCTGCTACAAGGCCGACCGGCTCGTCGGCATCGAGTCCGTCAATCGCGCGGCGGACCATGTGTTCGGACGGAAGGTTCTCGGACTGAACCGGTCGGTCACACCGGAACAGGCGGCGGATCCCGATTTTGATTTGAAGGCGGCGGTTAAGTAAAGCGGTTGCATTTTATCGTCGTCCCGGCGAACGCCGGGAGCCACACGCCGCGCCCCATCGACGGCGCAGCGCCGGTCAGACCCGGACGCCGAACTCCTGCCTGACCGCCTCGATGTCGGCAAGCGTCGGAAGTCCCGCCTCGTTGCCGAGCCGCTGGATCTTGTAGGTCGACGCTGCGCGGGCGAACTCGAAATGGTCGTGCCAGCTCTTGCCGGGACTGGAGAGGTAGGAATAGACATAGGCGCCGTGGAACACGTCGCCGGCGCCGTTGGTGTCGAGCACGCGGTCGCGCGGAATCGGCAGCGCGGGAAGCGTGTGGGTCTTGCCGGCCTCGTCATACCAGAGCAGGCCGCGTTCGCCCAAGGTGACGCCGCCGACCCGGCAACCCCGGCTCTTGAGATATTCGAGCATCTTTTCCGTCGTCAGGTCCATCTGCTCGCACAGCCGCTCGGCGACGATGGCGACGTCGATGAATTCCAGGAGTTCGTGGGTATTGGTGCGCAGGCCGCCGCCGTCCAGCGAAGTCAGGATGCCGGCCTCGCGGCACAGCTTCGCGTAGTGGATCGCGGCATCGGGCTGGTGGCCGTCGACATGCAGCGCGCGGCAGCCGCCGAGATTGAGCAGCGGGAACGGGTGGATATGCTCGTCGTCGCGGCAGCGCACGATCGCGCGCTTGCCGTCCTTCGGCATGATGAAGGACAGCGAGGAGGAATTGACCTTGCGCGGATGGATCGAGATACCGTACTTCGCGCTCATGTCCTGAAACATCCGTCCCAGCCAGTCATTGGCCACGGTGGCGATCAGGTCGGGCACGATCCCGAGCTTGGCGCAGCAGAACGCCGCCGTGACGGCATTGCCTCCGAAAGATACCGCGTAGGCGGAAGCCACATGCTTTTCGTCGCCGGTCGGCATGTGGTCGGTAATGAAGGTAACGTCGATATAGGTCTGTCCGATGAAGAGGGCCTGCATTCGTGTTCCGTCATGGCTGAGGGTGGTCCCGGCCGGCGCAGCACTTTAGCACCGCTATGCCCAATCATTCGCTGAAATTATTCGCAAAGCCTGCCCGTTAACCGCTTGAGATAGCGATGTGGCGGGACTACGACCGTCCCCGGGCATCGTCAGCGTGCCGCGCCGAACCAACGGCCGGCGACGGGCCTGAGTTCCTGCGAGAGATAGGAGGGAAGATGACCGTCTATTCCGGTCCGGTGTTCGACATGGCGGTCAACCAGTTCGCCGTGATCGCCGATCACCTGTCGATCCCCACGGACGAGCGTGATCGCCTGCTGCTGCCGAAACGGGCGTTGACCATCTCCTGTCCGATCCACCGCGACGACGGCTCGATCGCGGTGTTCGAGGGCTATCGCGTGCAGCATCACCTTACGCTCGGGCCCACCAAGGGCGGCACCCGCTTTGCCCCCAGCGTCGATATCGGCGAGGTGGCGGCGCTGGCGATCTGGATGAGCTGGAAATGCGCGCTGGTGGGCCTGCCCTATGGCGGCGCCAAGGGCGGCGTCCGGGTCGATCTGACCACGCTTTCCAGGCGCGAGCTGGAGTCGCTGTCGCGGCGTTATATGCAGGAGATGATTCCGTTCGTCGGGCCCCATACCGACGTGATGGCCCCGGACATGGGCACCAATGAGCAGGTGATGGCCTGGTTCATGGACACCTATTCGATGTACCAGGGGCGCACCGTGACCGAGATCGTCACCGGCAAGCCGGTCGCCTCCGGCGGCACGCTGGGCCGGCGGGAGGCCACCGGCCGCGGCGTGGCGCATCTCGCCAGACGCGTGATGAAGGAACTCGCCATCGACCTCAACGGCGCCACCGCCGTGGTGCAGGGCTTCGGCAATGTCGGCTCCTATGCAGCCCTCGGTCTGCATCAGTTCGGCCTCAAGGTGATAGCGGTCTCCGATCACACCGGCGCGCTCCACGACAAGTCCGGGCTCGACATTCCCGCGCTGATGCGCCACGCCGGCGAGCACGGCAGCATCGCCGGATTTTCCAGCGAGCTTGCCTTCGACTCCGCGCAAATCCTGACGCTGCCCTGCGACGTGCTGGTGCCGGCGGCGATGGAGCGGGTGATCGACGCGGAGGTCGCGCAGAACCTGAAATGCCGGGTGCTGGCGGAAGGCGCCAACGGGCCGACCACGCCGGACGCGGATCTCGTGCTGGAAAAACGCCAGGACGAGATTTTTCTCATTCCCGACATCCTCTGCAATTCCGGCGGCGTGGTGGTCAGCTATTTCGAATGGGTGCAGGACCTGCAGCAGCTGTTCTGGGAAGAGGAGGAAGTGATGCGGCGCGAATACCACATCCTCGATCGCGCCTTCGAGCAGATGCTGACGCGGTCGAGGGTGGACAAGGTCCCGCACCGGACCGCCGCGATGGCGATCGGCGTGGAAAAGGTCCGCGCCGCAAAGAACACGCGGGGGTTGTTTCCGTGATCACTGGTCTCGACCACCTCGTTTTGCTGATTTCCGATATCAAGGCCGGCGCCAAGGCTTATGAATCGCTGCTCGGCCGCGCGCCGTCCTGGCGAAGTCAGGGCGACGGCTCCGAGACCGTGCTGTTCACCCTAGACAACATGTCGCTTGAGCTGATGGCGCCTTCCGGCCGTTCGCCGACGGCGGAGCGCATCCGCAATGTCATCAAGATCTGGGGCGAGGGGCTCGCCAGCATCTGCTTCCGCGTCGGCGACATCGAGAAGACGTCCCGCCGGCTCGATCGCGTGGCGCTGACTCCGGAGCCGATGGCTGAGGTTGAGAGCCGTGATCTGGATTCCGGCAACGCGCTGCACTGGAAGCGCACCCGCGTGGCGACGGAACTGACGCGCGGGGTGCGGATGTTCTTTCTCGAGCTGGCCGAGGAGCGCCCGCGCTCGGCGGTGACATCGGCGGCGCCGGTCATGGCGCTGGATCACGTCGTGGTTTCCACCGAGGATCCGGAGCGCGCGGCGGCGCTCTATGGCGCGCGGCTCGGCCTCGAGATGGCGCTCGACCGCTCGCACCAGGATTGGGGGCAGCTGATGTTCTTCCGCTGCGGCGATCTCATTGTCGAGATCGTGCGCCGCCCGGTCGCCGGCGCCGACCAGACCCACGACAAATTATGGGGCCTGAGCTGGCGCGTCGCCGACATCGAGGCGACGCGTGCGCGGCTCTTGGCTGCCGGGGTCGATGTCTCGGACGTGCGCGCCGGCCGCAAGCCGGGCACGCGGGTGATGAGCGTGCGTAACGGTACCTGCGGCATCCACACCTTGCTGCTGGAACGGACGGCGAAGGGGTGATGGCTGCGTCGTTCCGGGATGGTGCGCGCCGAACGCCTCTCAGCCCTTGCTTGTATGTCCCCAGGTCTCGTCCCAATCCGCGCCGGTGGCATCGACGACGCGGCCGTCGGCTTCGAAGAACTTGTTGGGGACCTGGAACATCGCAAGGATCAGCGCGCCTTCCGGACACCACGCGGCGTGGCGACTGTTCGGCTCGCGCCAGATGAATTCGCCTGATTTGCACGCGATGCCCTTCGCCGGGCCTTCCTTGTCGACGAGGCTGCCCTCGAGAACATAGGTCTGCTCGATGTTGACGTGCTCGTGGTCGGGCAGCACGGAGCCCGGCGCGAACCGCATCAAGGCGGTCATCAGGCCGGTAGTGCGATCGAACAGCAGCGTCTTGGCCTCGCAGCCGGGGAAGCGGGTCTTTTGCCATTCCATGTTTTGCGGCTGAACAAGGTGGGAATGCGCGTCTGATGTCTGAGGGCCTGTCGGCGTCACGGCGTCCATCGCAAAACTCCGTTCGAAATGCACCGGAAGCTACCCTAGCAGCTCTGTCTGCACGCGTCAGCCGACGGAGACCTTCGCGGATGATTTGCTGCGCTGCATCACATTCACTAGGCGACCGTGCACGGCACCTTCAAAAATCCACGAAAGCGCGCGCGACCGCCCCGCACCGGCTCGCCGTTCGGTGCGTAGCCGGGAAGCCGCGCCAGGAATCTTGAAATCGCGATCGCGCCTTCGAGCCGGGCCAGCGCCATCCCGGCGCATTGATGCGCACCGGTAGCGAACGCCAGGTGCCGGTTCGGGGTGCGGCCGACGTCGAAATTTTCAGGATCAGGGAATTGCCGGGGGTCGCGGTTGGCGGCGCCGATGCACAGCGTCAGCGACGTGCCGGCGGGAAGCGTGACGCCGCCGAGCTCGACCTGCTCCGTCGTCATGCGGTTGCCGAGTTGGTTCGAACTTTCGTATCGCAAAATCTCTTCCACCGCGGTCTTGATCAATTCAGGGTGTTCGATCAGCCGCTGCTTCTGTTCGGGATGGCGCGACAGCGCCACCAGCCCGTTGCCGATCAGATTGGTGGTGGTCTCGTGGCCGGCGTTGAGCAGGAAGATGCAGTTGTGCAGCAGTTCCTTCTCCGTCAGCCGCTCGCCGCTTTCCTCGCCCTGAATCAGCCGCGTCAGCACGTCGCGATCAGGATTGCCCGGTCTTGCCCGGCGCCGCGCTACCAGGACTTCCAGATAGCCGAGAAAATCCTTCACAGCTATGTTGCCGCGGGCAAAGGCTTCCGCCGAGATCACGGGCTCCAGCGCGCCAAGGATGGCCAGCGACCAGTCGCGCAGGGGGTCGCGCTCCTCCCGGGGCACGTCGAGCAGATTGCCGATCACTTCAATGGGGATGGCGGAAGCAAAGTCATCGATCAGATCGACATCGCCCTTTGCGGCGAGGTCATCGAGCAGCCGGTCGACCAGCGCGATCAGATAAGGCTCCATTTCCGCGATCGCGCGTGGCGACAGCGCGCCCATGATCAGCCGCCGCACCCGCGTATGTGCGGGCGGGTCGTTGAAGACGAGGCTGGTGGTGTGGTGCTCGTAGAGCAGCGACGCGCCGTATTTCGGCAAGAACTCCTTCTTCTTGTCGGAGGAGAACAGCCTGGTGTTCTTGTAGGCGCTGACCAGGTCGTCATAGCGCGTCAGGAACCAGGAACCGTTGGGCATGCGCTTGACCGGCTCATGCTCCCGCAGTGCACGATAAACCGGGTAGGGGTCGGCATAGAATTCTGCCGTCAGTTTCTCGATGTCGAAATGGGCCGCCAGCTCTCGCGCGTTCGCATTCATGCTGCCATACTCTTGGGGAAGACCGATATGCCGTTTTTACTCTTTCCGAAACCGGCTCAGGCATTAAAGTCCCGCACCGGAATACAGTCTCGCCTAACCGACTGGAAATGAAAATGGACGCCCGCACGGAAACTGAGACTGCTCCTTCCTGGCCCGAGGAGATCTTTGGGATTTTGCAGCGCTTCGACGTCCGTCAGGTGCCTTACGTGCCGGACGCCGGGCATTCGCAGCTGATCGAGCGCGTGCTGGGTTCATCCTCGATGCGCGGCATTCCGCTGACGACCGAGGAGGAAGGCGTAGCGTTGCTGGCCGGCGCCTGGGCCGGCGGCCAGCGCGGCGTGCTGTTGATGCAGTCGAGCGGCGTCGGCAATTGCGTCAACATGCTGTCGCTGACCCAGGTCTTCCGCTTTCCGTTCCTGACGTTGGTGACGATGCGCGGCGAATGGGGCGAGTTCAATCCCTGGCAGGTGCCGATGGGATCGAGCACACAGGCGGTGTTTGAACTATGCGGAATCAGGGTGTTGCGCGCCTCTCACCCGGACGAGGTGCGCGAGGTCGTCGAGGCCGGGGCCGGGCAGGCCTACAACGCCTGCACGCCGACCGCCGTTCTTCTGTCGCAGCGCCTGATCGGGGCAAAGGTCTTCACCAAATGAGCAAAGCAAATCTTCTCGATCGCCGCAGCGTCGTTTCCCGTCTGCTGGCGGACCGCAAGGGGGCGATCGCCGTCGGCGGCCTGGGCGCCTCGACCTACGATATCGCCGCGGCCGGCGATCACGATCGCAACTTTTATCTGTGGGGCGCCATGGGTGGCGCCGTCATGATCGGGCTCGGCATCGCCCTGGCGCAGCCGAAGCTGCCCGTGGTCGTGATCACGGGAGACGGCGAAATGTTGATGGGGATGGGCAGCCTCGCCACCGTCGGCCTGCAGCAGCCCGCCAATCTCACCATCGTGGTGCTGGACAACGAGGTGTATGGCGAGACGGGCGGGCAGGCGAGCCACACCGCGGCAACCGTCGACCTCGTCGGCGTCGCCAGGTCCTGCGGGATCGCGGACGCCCGCGCGATCGCGACCCTGGCCGAGATCGAGGCTTATGCGGTTGCCATGCAGGACACCGCCAGCGGACCGCGCTTTGCCAGCGTCAAGATCGACAGCGCCAACCTTGAGCGTGTGCTCTCCAGCCGGGACGGTACTTTTATTGTGAACCGTATCCGCGGGTCACTCGGCTTCAGCCCGATCTAACGTTCACGTGAACGTGTGCGCCGCAGCAAATTCGTTGACATTTGTCAAGGTGAGTGCTTACTCACAAGATGAGCACTTTGCGAATGACTGGCGACTTGCGGCGGCAGCTGATCCTCAGTGCCGCCAAGCGTTGTTTTGCCCGCCACGGCTTCGCGGGCACCACGACTAGAAGCGTCGCTGCGGCGGCCTCGATTTCCGAAGGGTTGCTGTTCAAGCACTTTCCGACCAAATCGGCGCTGTATGCGGAAATCCTTGCGGAAGAATGCGAGGCGGATCCGGGGCTGAACCGGTTGTTGGGACTGCAGCCTTCGACGGAAACGCTGGTCGTGCTGATTCGCTGCATGGTCCGCCATTTCCAGGGGGTCTCTGCCGCTCCCGACCAGGAGGAGGCCCAGCGGCTCCGCCTGATGGTCACCAGCCACCTGGACGACGGAGAATTCGCGCGGCTGATCTACGAGAAGATCGGAGGCTTGCTCGGATCCGTCTTCACCACGTCGCTGGAGCGTGCAGTGGAGGCAGGGGACGCGGCGCGGATCGGGCAGCAGCCGATGAACCTGTTCTGGTTCGCCCATCACGCCGTGCTGATGGCGACGCTGACGCGGATGCCGTCGGTGCCGTGTCTTTCCTACGGCAAGTCAGCCGACCTGGAGCGGCAGCTTTGCGAATTCATTCTCCGCGGCATTGGATTGAACGAAACCGCCATTGCCTCCTATCTGGATCGCGAATTGTCGGATGATCCGGGGCAGAAGGTAGCTGCAGAAGGTGCATGACATGAACATTGCAACGGAACCCAAGATCGCAGGCAAGCCGATCGTAGAGCAGCCCCGCAAGCGTCCGGTCCGGATGGTGCGCTGGTTCATCATCGTTGGGCTATTGCTCGCGGCGCTGGTCGGCGGCTTCGTCTGGTTCAACTACTTCCGCGGACAGATGATCGCACAGTTCTTCGCCAACAATAGGCCGCCGCCGACGAGCGTGAGCATTTCGGAGGCGAAATCGGAAGTGATTCCGAATCTCCTGACCGCGGTCGGCGATCTCGCCGCCGTACATCAGGTGAATGTCACCTCCGACGTCTCGGGCCGCATCACCGACATCATGTTCACCGCCGGCTCCAGCGTGAAGGCCGGCAGCCCGCTGGTGCAATTGTTCGACGCCCCCGACCAGGGCGATCTCGCGAGCTTCAAGGCGCAGGCCACGGTGGCGCAGCTGTCGCTGGACCGCGCCAAGCAGCTTGCGTCGCGCCAGTTCGGACCGCAGGCGACCGTCGATTCCGCGCAGGCGGCCTTCGACCAGGCCAATGCCGGCATCGCCAAGACCGAGGCGATCATTTCGCAGAAACTGGTGCGCGCGCCGTTCGACGGTGAACTCGGCGTCCGCCACGTCGAGGTCGGCCAGTTCCTCACAGCGGGCACACAGATCGTGTCGCTGACCGACCTGTCGCAGCTTTACGCGAACTTCACCGTGACGGAAAAAGACAGCGCGGCCCTCAAGGTCGGACAGACCGTGCGCATCGCCGTAGACGCTTATCCCGGCCGCACCTTCGAGGGCAAGATCAACGCGATCGAACCGCAGATCGCGACCGATACGCGCAACATTCGCGTGCAGGCCACCCTCGACAATCCCGATCATATCCTCAAGCCCGGCATGTTCGCGACCACGACGGTAGTGCTGCCCGACAAGCCGCCGGTCGTCACCGTTCCCGAGACCGCCGTCGATTATACGCTGTACGGCGACTCCGTGTTCCTGATCACCGAGAAGAAAGAGGATGACGGCAAGACCAGCCTGAGCGCCGTTCGCACCTTTGTGCGTACCGGAAACCGGGTCGACGGGCGCGCCGAGATCCTGTCAGGGTTGAAGCCCGGAGATCGCGTGGTCGCCGTCGGCCAGCTGAAGCTGCAATCCGGCGCGGCGGTGGCCATCTCAGCCGACGGACCGCCGCCCATTCCGGCGAAACCGCCGCGTTATTGAAGCAAAGACCCGGGACAGACGCGAAGCGTTTTCCCGGAGATCATGCTCGAACAAGAAGATGAGATCAGAATCCGATTGAATCGGATCATGATCTAACGGAGCGCATCGCGATGGTCTGGACCGATATTTTCATCAAGCGACCCGTGCTGTCGGTGGTCGTCAGCCTGCTGATCCTTCTGATCGGCTTCCGGGCTGCGACCAGCCTGCCGATCCGGCAGTATCCGAAACTGTCGAACACGGTGGTCAACATCACCACCGTCTATCCGGGTGCGTCCCCCGATCTGATTCAGGGCTTCATCACCACGCCGATCGAGCAGGCCGTCGCGTCCGCCGAAGGCGTCGATTACATGACCTCGTCTTCGGTGCTCGGCACCTCGACCATCCAAGTCTACATCAAGCTGAATTTCGATCCGAATCAGGCGCTGACGGAAGTCCTCGCCAAGGTGAATTCGGTCAAATACCTCATCCCGAAGGAATCGAACGACCCGATCGTGACCAAGACGACCGGTCAGACCACCGCGGTGATGTATCTCGGCTTCTCGAGCGAAGTGCTGTCGGGATCGGCGATATCGGACTACCTGACGCGCGTGGTTCAGCCGGTGCTTTCCACCGTCGACGGCGTCGCGTCGGCCGATATTCTGGGCGGCCAGACCTTTGCGATGCGGCTGTGGCTCGATCCCGTGCGCATGGCCGGCCGCAGCGTGTCGCCCGCTGACGTTTCGGCCGCGATCGCCGCCAACAACTTCCAGGCTGCCGCGGGCCAGTCCAAGGGCTATTTCATCGTTTCCAACGTGTCGGCCAATACCGACCTGAAGAACCTCGATCAGTTCAAGCGCATGATCATCAAATCCAAGGACGGTGGATTTGTGCGAATGGAGGACGTCGCCACCGTCGAGCTCGCGGCGCAGAGCACCGATGCCAGCGTCGCCTTCAACGGCGAGCACGCGATCTTCATCGGCGTGCAGGCGACGCCGCAAGGCAACCCGCTGACGCTGGTCAAGGGCGTCCGCGCGCTCTTTCCCGAGCTCGAACGCAACCTGCCGCCGTCGATGAAAATGAAGGTGGCGTACGATTCCACCAAATTCATCCAATCCTCGATCGACGAGGTCGAGAAGACGCTCGGCGAGGCGGTCATCATCGTGGTCGTGGTGATCTTCCTGTTCCTGGCATCGTTCCGCTCCGTGATCATCCCGGTGGTGACGATTCCGCTGTCGCTGATCGGCGTCTGCAGCCTGATGCTGATGGCCGGATTCAGTTTCAACCTGCTGACGCTGCTGGCGATGGTGCTGGCGATCGGGCTCGTGGTCGACGACGCCATCGTGGTGGTTGAGAACATCCACCGCCACCTGGAGGAGGGCAAGCCGCCCGTGCAGGCGGCGATGCAGGGCGCGCGCGAGATCGTCGGCCCCGTCATCTCCATGACCATTACGCTGGCCGCGGTGTACGCGCCGATCGGCTTCCTCGGCGGCCTCACTGGTTCGCTGTTTCGCGAATTTGCGTTCACGCTGGCCGGCTCGGTGATCGTTTCCGGCGTGATCGCGCTGACGCTGTCGCCGATGATGTGCTCGGTTTTCCTGAAGAACGCCGAGGAAGGACGGTTTGCAAAGGCCGTGAACCGCGTCTTCGGATCGATGACGCGCTGGTATGGCAGGCAGCTCGATCGCTCGCTCGACTACCGGCCGATCACGGGCCTGTTCGCGCTGACCGTTCTCGGGCTGGTCGGATTCTTCTATATGCATACGTCGAAGGAACTCGCGCCTGAAGAAGACCAGGGCATCGTGTTCGCCGTGACCAAGGCGCCGAAATACGCCAACATCGATTACGTGGATTACTACGGCGAGAAGCTCGACAAGGTGTTTGGCGGCTTCCCCGAGACCGACCTGCGCTTCGTGCTGAACGGCATCAATGGCCCGCAGGGCGGCATCGCCGGCATGCTGCTGAAGCCGTGGGACGAGCGCAAGCGCTCGTCGATCGCGCTCAAGCCGCTAGTGCAGGCGCAGCTCAGCAAGATCGAAGGCGTCAATGCCTTCGCGTTCAACCTGCCGCCGCTGCCCGGCGGTCCCGGCGGTCTGCCGGTGCAGATGGTGATCAACTCCACGGCCGGATTCCAGGCGGTCTATGACCAGATGCTCAAGCTGAAGGACGCCGCGCGCAAGAGCGGGCTGTTCATCGTCTCCGACAGCGATCTCGACTTCAACCAGCCGGTGGTCCGGGTCAAGATCGACCGCTCGAAGGCGAGCGATCTCGGCATCACCATGGCGAATATCGGCGGCACGTTGGCGACGCTGCTCGGCGGAAACTACGTCAACCGCTTCAACCTCGAGGGACGCTCCTACCAGGTGATCCCACAGGTACCGCGCGGCCAGCGGCTGTCGCCCGAGGCGCTCGGCCAATATTACGTGCCGACCAATACCGGCCAACAGGTGCCGCTCTCGACCGTGGTCTCGATCGAGACAGCCACCGATCCGAACGCGCTGACCCACTACAACCAGTTGAATTCCGCGACCTTCCAGGCGGTGCCGATGCCCGGGGTGACGGTCGGCCAGGCGGTCGACTTCCTCGAGGGCGAGGCCAAGAAGCTCCCCGCGGGCTTCAGCCACGATTATCTCGCGGATTCCCGGCAATATGTGCAGGAAGGCAACCAGCTCGCGGTCACTTTCGGCTTTGCGCTGATCATCATCTTCCTGGTGCTGGCGGCGCAATTCGAGAGCCTGCGGGATCCGCTGGTGATCATGATCAGCGTTCCCATGGCAATCGTTGGCGCAATGATTCCGCTTTTCTTTGGCGCCGCCACGATGAACATCTACACCCAGGTCGGACTGCTCACGCTGGTCGGGCTGATCAGCAAGCACGGCATCCTGATGGTCGAGTTCGCCAACGAGCTGCAGCTCAGGGAAGGGCTCGACAAGCGCTCCGCGATCGAGATGGCGGCCCGGGTCCGGCTGCGCCCGATCCTGATGACGACCGCGGCGATGGTCACCGGCCTGTTGCCGCTGCTCACCGCCACGGGCGCCGGCGCGGCAAGCCGGTTCTCGATCGGCCTCGTGGTCGTCGCGGGTATGTCGATCGGCACGCTGTTCACGCTGTTCGTGCTGCCCGCGGTCTATGTGGCGATCGCCACCGATCACCGGGCGGCGGCAGAGTCCGAGCGGGCCAAGGAGATTGCGGATTTTGACCTTGGTCCGAAGGCGCTGAAGCCGACGTAAGCCCGGTCTTGATCCGGCGGCGGCAACTGCTTTGGCGGTTGCCGCCTTCCCCTGGCATTGCTTCCCCGATATCCGGCACTGGGGGGCCGCTTGGCCCGACCTTTCCCGCAGTGCGGCAAGAGACAAGCGCGCCCCTTCTTGCTAACTTCGGCTGGATGAGCATTTCCCTCCAACCCGACACATCAGGGCGAACGCTGGCGGCTCCGCCTGCGGCGGAGGCGGCGCCGGTGGCGGGCTTGACCGGGACCAGGATCCGCAGCCGGCTGTTCACCAAATATGTCGCGCTGTTCGTGGCGGTGGTCGGTGTCGCGCTGCTGTCCAACGGGATTTTCGAGGTCTTCTTCTATTACCGCGAGCACAAGGCGGCGCTGATCCGGATTCAGCACGAGCAGGCGGAAGCCGCCGCGGCGAAGATCGGTCAGTTCATCAAGGAAATCGAAAGCCAGTTGGGCTGGACCACCCAACTGCCGTGGTCGGCGGCCTCGATCGAACAGCGCCGGTTCGACGCCTTGAGGCTGTTGCGGCAGGTGCCGGCCATCACCGAACTGGCGCAAGTCGATTCGACCGGCAAGGAACGCCTGAGGGTGTCGCGGCTTGCCATGGACGTGGTTGACTCCGGCCTCGACCTCTCCAAGGACCCGAAATTCACCGAGGCGGTCGCCCACAAGGTCTATTACGGGCCGGTCTATTTCCGCCGGGAGTCCGAGCCCTATATGACGCTGTCGCTGGCCGGCACCCGCAAGGATGCCGGCGTCAGCATCGCCGAGGTCAATCTCAAGCTGATCTGGGACGTAGTCTCGCAGATCAAGGTCGGCGAGCACGGCCATGCCTATGTGGTTGGCCCGCAGGGACGTCTGATCGCGCATCCCGACATCAGTCTCGTGCTGCGCAACACCGACATGTCGAAGCTGTTGCAGGTACAGGCGGCGCAGGCCGGCAGCAGCGACGCCAACCTGGAATCGCTGCAGGGCACCAAAAACATCCAGGGCCAGGAGGTGCTGACGGCTTCCGCCCCGATCGCGCCGCTGGGCTGGACCATGTTCGTGGAATTGCCGGTGGAGGAAGCCTACGCCTCGCTGTATCTCGCCCTGCAGCGCCTCGCGCTTGTGCTCGCGGCGGCCTCGATCTTCGCGGTGCTGGCGGGGATTTTCCTGGCGCGCCGCATGGTCGGCCCGATCCAGGCGCTGCGCGCGGGCGCCGAGCGCATCGGCAGCGGGGATTTCGCCCAGCGCATTTCGATTCCGACCGGCGACGAGCTGGAAGGACTAGCCAATCAATTCAACGACATGGGCGCGCGGCTGCAGGAATCCTATGCGGACCTTGAGAAAAAGGTCGAGCAGCGGACCGCCGAACTCAGCGAATCGCTCGAACAGCAGACAGCCACGTCGGAAGTTCTCGAGGTCATCAGTGCCTCAGCCGGCGAGCTGGACCCGGTTTTCCGGAAATTGCTCGAAAATGCGACGCGTATTTGCGGCGCCAATTTCGGCACGATGACCCTCTATGAAGGAGAGGGCTTCCGGACCGTGGCGCTCTACAACGCGCCAGTCGGGTTCGTCGATTCACGTATGAACAAGTTGATCCGTCCGCATCCCCAAAGCGGATTGAGCACCGTGGCGCGAAACAAACAGATCGTCCAGATCGAGGACCTTCGAACGCAACCGCCATATCTCGCAGGCGATCCCGCGGTAGTCGACCTGTCTGACGTAGCCGGAGCCCGAACGATAGTGATCGTGCCGATGCTCCGTGAGAACGAACTGATCGGCGCCATCACGATCTTCCGCCAGGAAGTTAAGCCCTTTACCGACAAGCAAATCGAACTTGTCGCCAACTTCGCCAAGCAAGCTGTCATCGCGATCGAGAATGCGCGCCTGCTCCGCGAGTTGCGCGCACGCACCGACGACCTGACGGAATCCCTGCAACAGCAGACCGCGACCGCCGACGTGCTGAAGGTGATCAGCCGCTCGGCCTTCGACCTGAAATCGGTGCTGACGACCCTTACGGAATCGGCCAAGGCGCTGTGCGGCGCATCGCTGGGCATCATCTGCCTGCGTGACGGCGAGGTGATGCGGCTAAGGGCCGAATCCGGCTGCACGCAAGCTTTCATTGATTTCATGGATGCCAACCCGATAAGGGCGAACCGTAACACCATCACCGGCCGGGTCTTCATGGACGGCAAGCCCATCCATGTCCCGGACGTGCAACTCGACCCCGAATATGATTTTGGCGCGGCGCCGACGATCGGTCATTACAGGGCGGTGCTCGCCGTCCCCCTGATGCGCGACGGCGCGGTGGAAGGTGTGCTACTCTTGGGAAGGCCGGAGCCTGGACCGTTCAGTCAGCGCCAGATCGATCTGGTCCAGACCTTTGCCGACCAGGCCGTCATCGCCATCGAGAACGTGCGTTTGTTCGAACAAGTCCAGGAGCGCACCAAGGAGCTTTCCCTGTCGCTCGAGGATCTGCGCACCGCGCAGGACCGGCTGGTGCAGACCGAGAAACTCGCTTCGCTCGGCCAGCTCACCGCCGGCATCGCCCACGAAATCAAGAACCCGCTCAATTTCGTCAACAATTTCTCGGCGCTGTCGGGTGAACTGATCGACGAACTCAACGACGTCCTGAAAACGTCCACGCTCGACGACAAGACCCGCGAGGAGATCGACGAACTCACCCACATGCTGAAGGGCAATCTCGAAAAGGTGGTGCAGCACGGCAAGCGCGCCGATTCCATCGTCAAGAACATGCTCTTGCATTCGCGCGAAGGCTCGGGCGAACACCGGCCCGCCGATATCAACGCGATCGTCGAGGAAAGCCTCAATCTCGCCTATCACGGCGCGCGCGCTGAGAAGTCCGGCTTCAACATCACGCTGAAACGCGAGCTCGATCCCGCGGCCGGCATGATCGACCTTTATCCGCAGGAGATCACCCGGGTATTCCTCAACCTGATCTCGAACGGCTTTTATGCCGCAACCAAGCGCAGGGAGGCGGGGGAAGCGGGTTTCGAGCCGATGCTGAGCGCGACCACCAAAAATCTCGGCAACAAGGTCGAGATCCGGATCCGCGACAACGGCACCGGCATTCCGCGCGAAGTAAAGGAGAAGATGTACAATCCGTTTTTTACCACCAAACCCGCCGGCGAGGGCACCGGACTTGGCCTGTCGATGAGCCACGACATCGTGGTGAAACAACACGGTGGCAAGATCGACGTCGATACCGAGCCGGGATCATTTACAGAATTCATTATCACGCTGCCGCGAACGGGGGTGGCACATGCAAATACTGGAGGCAAAAATTGAGCGTTTACATCCTCGTCGTCGATGACGAGCCCGACGTCGAAGCCCTGTTCCGTCAGCAGTTCCGGCGCGACCTGAAATCCGGACGCTTCACGATGGAGTTTGCTCCGTCGGCGCCCGCTGCGCTGCACCGCGCCGCCGAGGTCAGGGATCCGTCGTTGATCCTGATTCTGTCCGACATCAACATGCCCGGCATGAGCGGGCTCGAAATGCTGCCGAAGTTGCGCGCGGAGCGGCCCGATGTTCCCGTCATCATGATCACCGCCTATGGCGATGCCGAAACCCGCCGCAAGGCGATCGAGCGCGGGGCGGTTGGCCTTTTGACAAAACCGATCGATTTCGCGCTGTTGCGCCACGAGATCGACACCAGGCTCGGGCAGGCCGCATGACCGCAACCATCCTGTTCGTCGACGACGAGCCCGATCTCGAGGCGCTGGTGCTGCAGAAATTCCGCCGGCAGATTCGCGACGGCGCGGTGGCATTCATGTTCGCCCGTGACGGTCTCGAGGCACTGGAGTCGATCGAGCAGCATCCGCATGTCGACATGGTGGTGTCCGACATCAACATGCCGCGGATGGACGGGCTGTCGCTGTTGCAGAAGCTGCAGGAGGCCGAGGACAAGAAGTCGACTATCATCGTTTCCGCCTATGGCGACATGAGCAACATCCGCACCGCGATGAACCGCGGCGCGTTCGACTTCCTGACCAAGCCGATCGATTTTTCCGACCTCGAAATGACCATCGACAAGACCATCCGTCATGTCGAGATGATGCGTGAGGCGCGCCGCCGCCAGCTGGAGGCCGAGCGCGCCCACGCCTCGCTGTCACGGTATTTTTCGCCGCAGATCGCCTTGAGGCTCGCCGCCGTCGGCGACAGCAACGGCATGGAGGTGCACTGGCGCGAGGTCGCGACCATCTTCACCGACATCACCGGTTTCACCTCGTTGGTGGAGACCGCGCCGCCGGAAGTGCTGGGCGCGCTGCTCAACGAATATGTCGGCGGCATGACCGATGTCGTGTTTGCCCATGAGGGCACGGTGGCAAAAATCATCGGTGACGCGATCCAGATTCTGTTCAACGCGCCCGGAGACCAGCCGGACTACGCCGCGCGCGCGGTGGCCTGCGCGCACGATCTCGATGTCTGGGCGCAGGCGTTTCGCGAGCGCTGGAAGGAGAAGGGCGTGAATTTCGGCGCCACCCGCGTCGGCGTGCATGCCGGTCCGGCGCTGGTCGGCAATTTCGGAGGCAGCCGCTTTTTCGACTACACCGCCTATGGCGACACCATCAACACCGCGGCAAGGCTGGAGGCGGCCAATAAGTTCCTGGGCACGCGCATCTGCGTCAGTGCCGCGGTCGTCGACGCCGCCGGGAAATTCAGGGGAAGGCCGGTCGGCGATCTCGTGCTGCGGGGGCGCAGCGAGCCGCTTCGCGCCTATGAGCCGCTGCCGGAAGCCGCATTCGAAGCGCCCAAGACCCGGCAATATACCGACGCGTTTGCGAAACTCGAAGCCGGGGATGCTGCGGCGATGCCGGCCTTCGCCGCGCTGGTCGGGCTGCATGCCGACGACGCGCTGGCCGGTTTCCACCTCAAACGACTGCTCAATGGCGGCAAGGGTGTCCGCATGCAACTGGAATAAAGGAATTTGGGGAATGCCAGAGACGACGCGTGATTTTCCGGCCGGCAATTATCGTTTCATCCCGGCGGTGTTTCAGTATTCGAGCGGCGCCGCGGTGCTTCGCGGCTACGAGATCGAACGCGTGCGCTTCGACGAGTTGGTGCCGTTGACCGAAGGATTTGCACAGGCGGCGCAGTATATACAGGCTGCCGGCCAACCATTGACCTCGTTTTGCGCCTGCGAGTTGCGTTCACCTGCCGCGTTCACGGAAGAGGGCTTTCTGGAATTCAATCAGCATTATGTCAAAACGCTCGCGGAATGGGGAATCTACGACGGGACTACCAATCCGGTGGCGCGGAGCAATGTTTGTCCCGAGATCGATCCACCCACCGAGCCTTCGTTCTATGCATTCTCCTTCACGCGACCGCTCAAGGGCGCGACGCCGACCTTTGTCATCGCAGGGGGCGCCGAGGCGCGCGGGGGACCGGGAAGCTATCCTGAGCGCATCGTGCGCTACCGCGACATTTCTCCGGAGGGCTTGAAGGAGAAGGTCCGGTTCACGGTGAGCCAAATGGAAAGCCGGTTCGCCGCATTTGGTTACACGACATGGGAAGCGACGACAGGCGTACAGGCCTATACCGTGCATGATTTCCATCCGGTGTTTGCCGAGCAGTTGGTACGCTGCGGCGCCACGCGCTTCGGCCTAACCTGGCACTTTGCGAGACCGCCGGTGGTCGACCTTGAATTCGAGATGGATTGCCGCTGTGTGCTGCGCGAGACGGTGATCTGAATATTCTGAGTTGTCTCTCGGTTAGTCGTCCCTGCGAAAGCAGGGACCCATAACCACAGGTGTCCGCGTTCGACTATCAGTGGTTGCTCCAGCGCCTTGCAAGAGCCGCCGCAGCGGTGGTTATGGATCCCGGCTCTCGCTTCGCTTGGCCAGGACGACGAGTTGGCTCGGATGGTCTAACGTTCCCTTGGATCGAGCGCGTCGCGCAGGCCATCGCCCACCAGGTTGAACGACAGCACCACCAGGAAGATCGCCAATCCCGGCCATAGCGCCATCCATGGCGCGTTGGTCAGGAAGCGCTGCGCCGCGTTGAGCATGCTGCCCCAGGATGGGGCGGGCGGTTGCTGGCCAAGGCCGAGGAACGACAGCGCGGCTTCGGCGATGATCGCGGCCGCAATGGAAAGCGTCGCCTGCACCAACAGGGCCGGCATGATGTTCGGCAATATATGAAACAGCGCGATGCGCCAGCGTGGATTGCCCATGGCGCGCGCGGCCTCGACATAATCCTCGACCTTGACGCTCATGACCTGGCCTCGCGTCAGCCGCACGAAGATCGGTGTCGTCGAGATGCCGATCGCAATCATGGCATTGCCGAGGCTTGGGCCGAGGAACGCTGCCAGCGCGATGGCAAGGATCAGGAAGGGGCAGGCCAGCATGGCGTCGGTGATCCGGCTGATCAGCGCGTCGATGAAGCCACCCCGATAGCCCGACAGCAGCCCGAAGGGCACGCCGATGCCAAGCGCGATCCCGACCGAGATCGCGCCGGCCACCAGCGACGCGCGCGCGCCGTAGATCACGCGCCCGAAAATGTCACGGCCGAGGTCGTCGGTGCCGAACCAGTGCAGCGCCGACGGGGCTTTTCGCACCGCCGTCCAGCTGGTCGCGATCGGGTCGTAGGGCGAGATCAGCGGCGCGAATACCGCGAGCACGATGAAGGCCGCGATCACGACCAGGCCCGCCACCGCGCCCTTGCGCGCAAATAGCCGGCGCAGCGCGCGCCGCGCCGGGCTCTCCATTTCGTCGGAGGCGGCGACCGGGATGGCGCCGAGGGCGGCATCGGTCATGCGCTCAATCCCTCAAGCGCGGATTGACGAGGATATAGGCGATGTCGGCGATCAGGTTCAGCGTGATGTAGATGGTCGCCGTCACCAGCACGACGCCTTGCACGACGGCATAATCGCGGTTGAACACGGCGTCGACGATCAATTTCCCGAAACCCGGGATCGAAAAGATCTGCTCGGTCAGCACGGCGCCGGACAAAAGCGTGCCGAGTTCGAGCGCGCCGAGCGTGATGATCGGCGTCAGCGCGTTGCGCATGGCGTGCTTGAGGATGACCGACCGCTCGGAAAGCCCCTTGGCGCGGGCGGTGCGGACATAGTCGCTGTCCAGCACCTGAAGCATGGCGCTTCGGGTGTGCCGCATCAGGATCGCCGCGATCGCATTGCCGAGCACGAAAGCGGGCATGATGGTGGCGGCGAGGCTGGCGCGCCAGTCTTCGGTGAGAGGGACAAAGCCCGACGCCGGCAGCCAGCCGAGTTCGATCGAGAACAGGAAGATCAGCATGATGCCGAGCCAGAAATTCGGCGTCGAGATACCCCATAGCGCAAACAAATTGGCGCCATAGTCCCAGGCGGTGCCCTTCTTCACCGCCGAGACGATACCGGCGGGAATGCCGATCAGGAAAGCGATCACGATCGCCATTCCCGCCAGCTGCATCGTCACCGGCAGCTTCTGCGCGATCAACTCGCGCACCGGGACCTTGATGCGGAGCGACTCGCCGAAGTCGCCCGAGAGCACGCCCTTGACCCAGTAGATGTATTGGATCGGGGCCGGCTGATCGAGCCGGTATTGCGCGCGGATATGGGCGATCACCTCCGGGTCGCGTTCCTCGCCGGCCATGACCAGGGCGGGATCGCCGGGCAGCAGATGCTGCAGCGAAAAGATCAGGATCGAGACGAAGAACAGCGTCGGGATCAGCTGCAGGATGCGCCTGGCGAGGAAATTCAGCATGGCGCGGCTGGTTTCGTGAACATGACCGCAGCCTTCGTCACTTCAGGGTCAGCCCGGTCACGCGCACCAGTCCATCCGGCATCTGCTTGTAGCCTTCGAGCCTGGTGGTATGCGCAATCAGGATCCTGCGGTGATAGATGTAAAGGAGCGGCTCTTCGTCGAGCGTGGCTTTCGTCAGCTTTTCATAGATGGCCTTGCGTTTCGCCAGATCCGTGACCAGTCGCGCGTCGTCGAGCGCCTTGTCGGCCTCTGGGTTGGACCAGGCGCTGTAGTTCTGAGGCGCGCCGGTTTTCAGGAAGACGTAGGAATTGCCGTCGGGATCGATGCGTCCGCTCCACGCCAGCATGTAGGCCTGATACTCACCGGCTTCGGCCTGCTT